>JAFLDI010000278.1 GCA_017302485.1 Burkholderiales bacterium
GGCGCAGCCCGTCGGGGCTCAACGCGCCGCGCTCGGCCAGCGCGGTCAGCATCGCGGCCTGGAAGGTGTCGCCGGCGCCGACCGTGTCGACCACGTCCACGCGCACTGGCGCGGCCTGCAGTTCGCCCGCGCCGGTCCAGGCCAGCGCGCCCTCGCCGCCGCGCGTGACCACCACCGCGGCGGCGCCGCTGGCGCGCCAGCGCTGGACCAGCTCGGCCAGCGGCACGCCGGGGTAGAGCAGGCCCAGGTCCTCGTCGCTGACCTTCAGCAGGTGGGTGCGCGCGGCCATCCAGTCCAGCGTGCTGCGCCACACGTCCAGCGCCGGCTCCACATTCAGCCGCACGTTGGGGTCGTAGGCGATGACGCGCCGGGTGTGCTCGCGCTCGACCAGGGCGCGTTGGGTCTGCGCGGTCTCGCCCACCACCATGGCATAGGAGCCGAAGTGGATGGCGCGGGTCTCGGCGGGCAGCGTGTCCAGCACCGAGGCCGGCAGCCGGCGGTCGGCGCAGCGGTCGCCGTAGAAGCTGTACGAGGGCACGCCGTGCGCGTCCACCCCCACCAGGCTCAGCGTGGTGGGGGCCTCCATCAAGGCCAGGCAGCCGGTGTCCACGCCCTCGTCGCGGAAGGCGCGCAGCAGACGCTCGCCCAGAAAGCCGGTCGACAGGCCGCCCATGAAGGCAGTGCGCTGCCCCAGCCGCACCAGGCCCACCGCCACGTTGAAGGGCGAGCCGCCGATGCGCGCGTCCAGGCCCAGGCCGGTGGGGGTGTCGCCAGCCGCGAACACGTCGAACAGCGCTTCACCGCAGACCACGAACATCGATCTCTCCTTGTGCACATGCGGCCGCAGACGTTTGCAGCCCGGCCGCATGGTGCCGTTCGGCGCAGCGGCCGGCATCGGGGTTTTCCATTAATCAATCCACTTGATTTATTTAACCAGGGCGCCCACACTTCATTCCGCGTTCCTCGCAGCAGGGCCCCGCCGCCGGCGCCCCACACACCGAACCTGAACGGAGACACGACATGACCCAGACCCTGAAGATGCTGTCCATGGCTGCCGCCCTGAGCCTGGGCGGCGTCGCCTTCGCCCAGTCGCAGCCGGTGATCGGCCTCATCACCAAGACCGAGACCAACCCCTTCTTCGTGAAGATGAAGGAAGGCGCTGCGGAGGAGGCCAGGAAGCTGGGCGCCAAGCTGCTGACCGGCGCCGGCAAGGCCGATGGCGACAACGCCGGCCAGGTCACCGCGATGGAGAACATGATCGCCGCCGGCGCCAAGACCATCCTGATCACGCCCAGCGACTCCAAGGCCATCATCCCGGCCATCAAGAAGGCGCGCGACAAGGGCGTGCTGGTCATCGCGCTGGACAGCCCGACCGACCCGGTCGACGGCACCGACGCGCTGTTCGCCACCGACAACTACAAGGCCGGCGTGCTGATCGGCCAGTACACCAAGGCCTCGCTGGCGGGCAAGCCGGCGAAGATCGTCACGCTGGACCTGTTCCCGGGCCACCCGGTGGGCGCGCAGCGCCACAACGGCTTCCTGCACGGTCTGGGCCTGAAGAGCCTGGACGCCAAGAGCAACGAACTGGCCAAGCCCGCCGAGGTGGCCTGCATGGCCGACAGCTATGGCGACCAGGCCAAGGGCCAGACGGCGATGGAGAACTGCCTGCAGAAGGCGCCCGACGTCAACGTGGTCTACACCATCAACGAGCCCGCCGCGGCCGGTGCCTACAACGCGCTGAAGAAGGCCGGCAAGGAGAAGAACGTGCTGATCGTCAGCGTCGATGGCGGCTGCCAGGGCATCAAGGATGTCGGCGCCGGCAAGATCGCCGCGACCAGCCAGCAGTACCCGCTGAAAATGGCCTCGATGGGCGTGGCCGCCGGCGTGGAGTACGCCAAAAGCGGCAAGAAGCCCAGCGGCTACACCGACACCGGCGTCACGCTGATCGCGGGCAAGGCCGTGGCCGGCGTCAACAGCCAGGACGTCAAGACCGGCACCGACCTCTGCTGGGGCACCAAGTGACCCGCGCGGCCCGCCAGGGCTGCTGACCGCCGCGCCCGTCCAGGGGCCCGCCCGAGGCCTCGGTCGGGCTGCCGCATGGCTCGTCGCAACAGGAATCCGCCATGGACTCTCTCAAGAGCAAGCTGCCGCCGATCGGCCAACTCGGGCCCTTCATCGCCCTGCTGATCGCCTGCGTCTTCTTCGCCACCACCACCGACAACTTCCTCAGCGGACAGAACCTGTCGCTGATCCTGCAGCAGGTGATGGTGGTGGGGGTGATCGCCATCGGCCAGACGCTGATCATCCTGACCGCCGGCATCGACCTGTCCTGCGGCATGGTGATGGCGCTGGGCTCGATCGTCATGACCAAGTTCGCGGTCGATCTGGGCTGGCCCTGGCCACTGGCGGTCGCCGCCGGCGTGGCCGCCACGGCGCTGTTCGGCCTGGTCAACGGCCTGCTGGTCACCCGCATCAAGCTGCCGCCCTTCATCGTCACGCTGGGCACCTTCAACATCGCCTTCGCCATCACCCAGCTCTACTCGAAGAGCCAGACGGTGACCGGCCTGCCCGACGAGATGACCGCTCTGGGCAACACCTTCGCGCTGGGCGGCGCCCAGGTGGCCTGGGGTTCGCTGCTGATGGTGCTGCTGTACCTGGGCTTCTGGTGGTGGCTGCGCGACACCGGCGCCGGCCGCCATGTCTACGCCGTGGGCAACAACCCCGAAGCCACGCGCCTGGTGGGCATCCCCACCGAAAAGGTGCTGCTGCAGGTCTACGTGCTGGCCGGCGTGCTCTACGGCATCGCGGCGCTGCTGGCGGTGAGCCGCACCGGCGTGGGTGACCCCAACGCCGGCAAGACCGAGAACCTGGATGCGATCACCGCGGTGGTGCTGGGCGGCACCAGCCTGTTCGGTGGTCGTGGCCTGATCCTGGGCTCGCTGGTGGGCGCCATCGTCATCGGTGTGCTCAACAACGGCCTGACGCTGATGGGGGTCGATTCGGTCTACCAGGTGCTGATCACCGGCATCCTGGTGATCCTGGCCGTGACCGTGGACCAACTCTCGCGCAAGGGAGGCCGTTGAGATGAATCAGCCACTTGTTCTGCAGGCCAAGGGCCTGGTCAAGCGCTACGGACAGGTGACGGCGCTGGACGGCGCCGATTTTGAGCTGCGCGCCGGGGAGATCCTGGCCGTGATCGGCGACAACGGCGCCGGCAAGTCCAGCCTGATCAAGGCGCTGTCGGGGGCCACCGTCCCCGACGAGGGCGAGATCCTGCTGGACGGCCGCCCGGTGCGCTTTCGCACCCCGATGGACGCCCGCCGCGAAGGCATCGAGTGCTGCTACCAGGACCTCGCGGTGGCGCCGGCGATGACCATCGCCGAGAACCTGTTCCTGGGGCGCGAGCTGCGCCGCGAGGGCTTCCTGGGCAACGTGCTGCGCATGCTCGACAAGAGGAAGATGCTGGAAACCGCCGTCGAGCGCATGGCCGACCTGAAGGTGGGCATCCGCTCGATGACGCAGGCGGTGGAGACGCTCTCGGGCGGCCAGCGCCAGTGCGTGGCGGTCGCACGTGCGGCGGCCTTTGCCAAGCATGTGGTGATCCTCGACGAGCCCACTGCGGCGCTGGGCGTCAAGGAGGGCAACATGGTGCTGGAGCTGATCCGCCGGGTGCGCGACAAGGGCCTGCCGGTGATCCTGATCTCGCACAACATGCCGCATGTCTTCGAGATTGCCGACCGCATCCATGTCGCGCGCCTGGGCCGACGCGCCGCAGTGCTGAACCCCAAAGCGATCAGCATGAGCGACACCGTGGCGGTGATGACCGGCGCGATGAAGCCCGAGGACATTCCCGCCCATTGCCTTGCCTGAACACGAGGCCGATATGCTCAAAGGCATCGACCCGCTGCTGACGCCCGAGCTGCTGAAGGTGCTGGCCGAGATGGGCCATGGCGACGAGATCGTCATCGCCGACGCCAACTTCACCGCCGTCACGCTGGCCCAGGGCAAGCCGGTGATCCGGGCGCCGGGGGCCGACGTGGAGCGCGCCACGCGCGCCGTGCTGAGCCTGCTGCCGCTGGACGCGATGGTGGACCAGCCGGTGGCCTACATGCAGGTGGGCGGCACCGAGCCGCCCTATTGCAGCGCGCAGCAGCGCCGGGTGATCGCTATGCTGGCCGCGCAGGGCCATGCGCAGGCGGCGCAATGTCAGCCGACCGAACGCTTTGCGTTCTACGATCGGGTCCACCGCGCCCATGCGATCGTGCTGACCGGGGACCTCCAGCCCTGGGGCAACTTCCTGTTCAAGAAGGGCGTGCTCGGAGAAGAACTTGTCCCCTGATGCCCGCACCGCCGCCAAGGAAGGCGCCGAGGTCCGCCGCCTGCGGCCCCGCGGCTCCAGCCAGGGCGGCCTGCGCCAGTACAACGAGCGTGTCGTGCTGCAGGCCATCCGCCTGCATGGCGCGCTGCCCGGTGCCGAGATCGCCCGCGTCACCCACCTGACCGCCCAGACCGTCTCGCTGATCAGCAAGCGCCTGCTCGACGACGGTCTGCTGCTCAAGGGCACGCCGCAGCGCGGCAAGGTGGGCCAGCCCTCGGTGCCGCTGGCGCTGGCGCCCGATGGCGCCTTTGCGGTGGGCGTGAAGATCGGCCGGCGCAGCGTCGACGTGCTGCTGGTCGACTTCGTCGGGGCGGTGCGTCAGCGCTGGTCGCGTCATTACCGCTATCCGGAGGCTGGCGCGCTGCTGGCCTTCATCGACGAATGCCTGAGCGAGCTGCGCGCCACCCTGCCGCAGGCGCATCTGCAGCGGATGCAGGGCTTGGGCATTGCCATCCCCTTTTCGCTGGGCGGCTGGCGCACGCTGCTCGACATGCCGCCCGAGGTGGGCGAGGCCTGGCAGGCGATCGACTTTGCCGCCGAGGTGCAACGTCTGACCCATTGGCCGGTGACACTGATGAAGGACACGGCCGCAGCCTGCGTGGCCGAGCTGG
>JAFLDI010000279.1 GCA_017302485.1 Burkholderiales bacterium
ATCGCCTCGTCCGGCGCGCTGAAGTACCGCAGCGCGCCGTGCTCGCCCTGGGCGGTGACGTACTCGAAGCGGTGGCAGCCTGCGGCCTCGAAGCGCGGCTGCGTGGCGTCGTCGACCTTCAGGTACAGCACATCGCGCATGATCAGCGCGATGAACAGCTCGTCCACGTACAGGCCATGGCCGCCGAACATGCGCCGGCTGCGCACCGCGCCCAGCGGCGCCAGCAACTCGGTGCACCAGTTCACGAAGGCCTTGTCCGACGTCATGCGGGCCAGTGTAGTCAGCGGCACGGCCCCTGGTCGACAATCGGGCGAACCATTGCCCGGGACCGCCGCGACATGACCCTGCCGTTCAAGCTGAACCTCGAACCCTCGCGCGACAAGGCCGTGCTGCGCAAGCAGCTGCAGGCCGAGCGCATGAGCCTGCTCGACCGCCACCAGCGCGCCAGCCACCTGCAGGAGGTGCTGATGGTCTGGCTGATCAGCCGCAAGGAAAGCACCATCGGCGCCTACTGGCCGATCAAGGGCGAGTTCGACGCCCTGCCGGCGCTGTACCGCTGGAGCGAGGCCGAGCCCGGCCGGCGCATCGGCCTGCCGGTGATGAACCGCGAGACCAGGCAGCTCACCTTCCACGTCTGGTACCCCGGCTGCCCGATGGAAGAGGACGCCTACGGCATCCCCAAGCCCAAGGACACCGAGTCCTTCCACCCCGAGCTGCTGCTGGTGCCCTGCGTCGGCTTCGGCCCGGGCGGTGTGCGCCTGGGCTATGGCGGCGGCTTCTACGACCGCACGCTGGCCGCGCTCGAACCTGCGCCGGCCACTGCCGGGCTGGGCTACATGCACGGCTACCTCCCCTGGCTGCAGGCCGAGCCGCACGACATCCCGTTGGATGCCTTGTTGACCGAAGAAGGCGTGTTCTGGGAGCGTGATCCCGCCTGAAACGCCTGCGCGCGTCAACAAGGCCGTCTGTAGAGTGGCAGTCTGTTCTCTGTGACTCGCATCTCTCCCACATCGTCGCGCAGCACTTGCATGTCCGCCTACCGGCCCACATGAACCTTCGCATCGCAGCACCGAGCGGCTTGAGGCCCTCGTGTCTCGGCCCTCAAGCCGCTCGACAGCATGCTGGCCGATCGCCACGCGTCAAGACCAAGCCCTGCGGGCGGCCTGCGGCCGGTCTTGACACGCGTCGATCGCCCCCCCCCCATACCGCCTACTGCCACCGTCGTGCTTGACACGGTGGGAAGTCCCTGTAAAGAGTTAGGCCCCACCCGTTGTGCCTAAAAGCTCGAGCCTGGCTGAACCAGGAATGCAAGCTCTTCCTCGGTGGACTGGCGGCCAAGCATCGCGTTGCGATGTGGGTAACGACCAAAGCGGTCGATGATGGCCTTGTGCCGAAGTTCAAAGTCGTAGTTGCTCTTCGGCCCGTTCTCTTTGAATAGTCGCTCCGCTATTTCGTGGATCGGCTTCGACTCGCTGTGCATGTACGGCATGTACATGAAGACGCGCTCCTGCTCGGCGAGCCTGGAGTCGGCCTTTGCTGCGACAGCCTCTTGGGCCAGAGCCAAGGCCAAGGGGTCAGCTGCGAAGGCCATCTTGTTTCCTCGGTAGAGATTCCTAGAGAACTGATCCAGGACGATGATTTCAGCCAGCCTTCCTCGGGCACTCTCGCGCCACGCGAACAACTCCGACAGCACTGCACGACTATGGAGATCAGAAAACCGGCTCGCGATGAGTCGATCAAACTCAGCATCGACCTTCCACCACTGCGCAGGCGAGGTCTCTTTGAACCAGAACTGGAGCACAGATTCGTACATCCCTGCCTCGGTGCGAGTGTGTGTGGGGTCTAACGCCCAGGTTAACCGGTGCCGGAGCGCGCAGCGCGGAGGGTACCAACATGGGCCATGAAAATGCCGAGGGCATGGCCCATGTTGGCGTCCGCATTGAACCGACAGTTAGGCGTCACCGTTTCGGCCGTCCCGACAAGTGAATTTATCTGGTGTTTCGCGCGTTTCGACGACGCTGAACCTCAATTGCCCGTCGTCCGGCCTCTTGAAGCGCGACATGATAAGGGGTGACCGCTTCATCATCCTCATACGGTATCCATGCGGGTATCCCATATGAAAGGGCGATCGGGTAGAACATTCGAATTGCTTGAATGAGAACTCGGGCCTCATTGCTTTCAAATTCAGGATGGCGAGAAACTTCAATGTAGTTCTTAGGTCCTATGGGTCGCGGCAATGTAACCATCGAATCCAAGCACATCGGCAATCCATGTTCCTCGAACTTAGCGAGGGCGTCAGGGACATCAATGTACGGAATTGTACGCCAACAATTAAGAAGCTTCACCTTTATGTGATAGCTCTCAGTCCATTCGGCTAGTTTGCAAAGGCGCTCTTGAATTTCCGCGACGCCAACAAGAATGTTGAATACATAGTTCAGATCAACTACGCGAAGGGCATTTGTGGAATATTTTCCAAGAATAGCGATGAAGCGTTGTGCATGCTCATAGCCAGATAGGTCTAGTGTCAGCAGGTCCCGACTATCTGGTTGAAAGAGTGGCAGGGGTATGAATACGTCGTTAACTAGGTTTCTGCCCAGTCGCCATGTTAGCGACAAGTTCTGAGGATCGTTGCCATTGAGTTGACGCCCAATGTATTCGCTGCCTGATGTGTGGACAGTGTCAAATGGAATTGAGCTGACGCCGCCTGTTTCGCCAAGCGCTGCGCGTATCTTGGCATCGTCTTCGTCGATCCAAATGTCGCGCTCTTCCCATCGGTCGGCGATGAGCATTAGTCGTACATATGGTAGAGATTTCTCGTGTGTGGATAACTCTGGATCGCGGTCGTACCACTCCCTGTGTGAACGCTTAAGATCATCTGCCCTACGCCACAATTGATCCAGAATAAATCTGTCATTCTCTGCTTTGGGCTCAGATGCATCCGCGACTCTACGGTATATCTGTCCAGATTTGTGAACATGTGGCGCAGCGCTGCTCCTTGGAATCCAAACGCAAATAACTGCGTGATTCTCTGGAAGTTCAATTTCAGAATCTGGTCCCCAGACAACCTTTGTTTCAAAGTGAGGGGTTGGATTTAGGTGGTCGGCGGAGGACTTCCTCAGACGCTGCAGGATTGCATCTACGTCGTCGCGCGGCACTCCGGGAAAGGCCCCCGCGACCGGATTCATTTTTGACTCTTCGTGAACACCTAAGAACAGCCAACCTCCGTAAGTATTCGCAAATGCCGACAGGGATTTTGCGAGGGCGGCAGCGTTTGGTGATTCTTGCTTGTACTCGATGTACCAGCCCTCAGACGCATGCTTTAGTGCCTTCAAATCCACAGCCTGAAGATCGCGAACTTCCTTGTCGAAGGGGGAATACGGTTGCATGCTGCTTGCGCGATGTTGACGACGTCTGTCGTATTGTTGATCTTGTTGGGGCACGACGCCAGTTGTGACGCCTAACGTTCGAGGTGAGGCGGGCACGACGGCAAGACGACCCGCCCGCCGGAAGGATGATAAGCACAACCTGGAGGCGGGCGGGTTGGCTTGCCGTTGGGCCCCGCCTCGACCGAGGGGTTAGCGAAGTAATCGGCCCGACCCCGCCGCAAATCGTCCCGAAGAAACTCTGTGCTGGCGCGATGTGGCAAGGTGGAATGCGGCGCCGCGGAAGACCGATTTGGCAATGGTGCGCACTGCCCGCGGGTTAGCGTGGTCCTGGGTGACGTCATCGACATTGGTGAATCGGCGTGGCAGTTCACAGCTGCCTCGACGATATCCCGTTTGAGAGAGTGAGCAAGACGACGTACCCGATGCGGCGCCACATTCCGCAACGGATGATGGAGGACGCCTTGGCTCAACGCAACCGAATTTCCCCACCACCTCGCTCTGGCAAGACGCGCGCCGCGCTGAGCCTGACCCACCCCAACGCCGCCGGCATCGACATCGGCTCGGCCTCGCACTATGTGGCCGTGCCGCCCGATCGCGATGACGAGCCGGTGCGCGAGTTTGCGAGCTTCACCGTCGATCTGCACCGCCTGGCCGACTGGCTGACCGCCTGCGGCGTGGACACCGTGGCCATGGAGTCCACCGGCGTGTACTGGATCCCCCTGTTCGAGCTGCTCGACGCGCGCGGCTTCACCGTGCTGCTGGTCAATGCCCGGCACGTCAAGAACGTCTCGGGCCGCAAGAGCGATGTGCTGGACTGCCAGTGGCTGCAGCAGCTGATGAGCTATGGCCTGCTGCGCGGGGCCTTCCGCCCAGCCGACGAGGTCTGCGCCCTGCGTGCCCTGTCCCGCCAGCGCGAGATGCTGCTGCGCAGCCAGTCGCGCCACGTGCAGCACATGCAAAAGGCGCTCACCCAGATGAACCTGCAACTGGCCAACGTGATCTCCGACATCGTCGGCGCCACCGGCCAGAAGATCCTGCGCGCCATCGTGGCAGGCGAGCGCGATGGGCTGACGCTGGCCGCCTTGAAGGACGCCCGCATCAAGGCCAGCACCCACGAGATCGCCCAGAGCCTGCAGGGCTCCTGGCGCGCCGAGCATCTGTTCTCCCTGAAGCAGGCCCTGGCCCTGTTCGACTTCTACGGCACCCAGCTCGCCGAGTGCGACGCTGCTATCGAGGCTCAGCTGCAGGTCCTGGCCGCTCACACCGGCGATCCTCAGCCCGGCAAGAAGCGCAGCCGCGCCCGCAATGCGCCCAAATTCGATCTGCGCGCGCAGCTGTTTCGCATGTGCGGGGTCGACCTGACGCGCATCGACGGCATCGACGTGACCACCGCGCTGGTCGTGGTCTCGGAGATCGGCACCGACATGTCGCGCTTCCCCTCCGTCAAGCACTTCACCTCCTGGCTCGGGCTGTGCCCCGGTACCAAGATCACCGGCGGCAAGCTGCTCAGCGGCAAGACCAAGCGGTGTGCCAACCGCGCTGCACAGGCACTGCGCCTGGCCGCCGCCG
>JAFLDI010000028.1 GCA_017302485.1 Burkholderiales bacterium
GAGAAGGATCGGTTGGTCGACGCCGTAGGCTGTGCGCAGCCCGACGATCAACGAAAGCTGAGCTGCGGGACCCGTGCTGTGGGGGCCTCGCGCCATGACACGGCGAGCGTCGCGGCCGGGCCGCCGCCGGGCGGGCGTCCCGCCTGCAACACCCAGCGCTGCACGCCGTGCGACGCCAGCCAATCGGCCAGCATCAGCAGCGCAGGCTCGGGCAGCCACCGCGGATGCCATGTGGTGCGCAGTTCGTACGCCACGCCTGACTGCTGCACCAGCTGCAGCGCCCGCGCGGTTTCCCGCACGCTGCCCGGCGCGCCCGTCAGCGCCGGCAGTTGGGGCGGCGCGGCCTTGATGTCCAGCGCCACCCAGTCCAGCAGCGGCAGCATGCGGCTCAAGTGCGCAGCCGAGACGCCAGCCGTGTGCAGCGCCGTGGCCAAGCCTGCCTCGCGCACTTCGGCCAGGGCCGACGGCAGCGCCGGGTCCAGCGTGGGTTCACCGCCGCTGAACACCAGTCCGTCGAGCAGGCCGATGCGGGTCCGCCAGCGCGCGCGCAGGTCAGCCCAGCGAAGCCCGGCCTGGGGCGCGCACTGAGACTGCAAACCCGGGTTGTGACAGTAGCTGCAGCGCCAGGGACAGCCTTGCACGAAGACGACGGCCGCCAAACGGCCCGGCCAGTCCTGCGTGGAGAAAGGCTCGAAGCCGCCCACCGACAAGGCATCGGCGGCCACCATGGATGACACTCAGGCGCAGGCCGGAAGCACTTGCGAGGCCTCGGCAAGACCCTCGGTCACCATGGCGCAGTCCTTGGCCACGAAGCTCAGGCGCTCGGCATGCTCGCCTTGCTTGCCGATGTTGAACGAGGCCACTGGCCGGTGGTAGCCCATCACGCGGGTCCAGACCTCGCAGGGCTGGCGCTCGTGGATGGCGAGTTCCGGGTGGTGGATGGCGGTCTGGCTGTGGCTCATGAAGATCCTTTCAGGGGCTGGGTTGATGCATGGAGCGGGCGCCCGGCGCACCCTGCGCCGGCGGTTTGGGCTCAGGTGGCTGCCGCTTCGGCTTGCGCGCTGCGCTTGCGCTGCAACGCCAGCTCGTCGCACTGCGGACAGAAGTGGTGTTCGCCCGACAGGTAGCCGTGAACCGGGCAGATCGAGAACGTGGGCGTGACGGTGATGTAGGGCAGGCGGAAGTTCTCCAGCGCACGCCGCACCAGGCTGCGGCAGGCCTGTGCATCCGGCAAGCGCTCCCCCAGGTAGAGGTGCAGCACCGTGCCGCCGGTGTACAGGCACTGCAGCGGCTCCTGGCGAGCCAGGGCCTCGAACGGATCGCTGGTGAAGCCCACCGGCAGCTGGGTAGAGTTGGTGTAGTACGGCTGGCGCTCGCTTCCGGCCTGCAGGATGCCGGGGTAGCGCCGCCGGTCCTCCTTGGCGAAGCGGTAGGTCGTGCCCTCGGCCGGCGTGGCCTCCAGGTTGAAGAGGTGGCCCGTGCCCTCCTGGAACTCGGTCATGCGCGCGCGGATGTGCTGCAGCCAGCGCAGCGCAAAGGCCTCGCCCCAGCGCGTGGTGATGTCTTCGGTGCCGCCGCTGAAGTTGCGGATCATCTCGTTGACGCCGTTCACCCCGATGGTCGAGAAGTGATTGCGCAGCGTGCCGAGGTAGCGCTTGGTGTAAGGGTACAGGCCACCGTCGATGTAGCCCTGGATCACCTTGCGCTTGATTTCGAGGCCGTCGCGCGCCAGGTCCAGCAACTCGTCGGTGCGCGCCAGCAGCGCGGCCTCGTCGCCGGCATACAGGTAGCCCAGGCGGGCCCCGTTGAGTGTGACGACACCGACCGAGCCGGTCTGCTCGGCCGAGCCGAACAGGCCGTTGCCACGCTTGAGCAGTTCGCGCAGGTCGAGCTGCAGCCGGCAGCACATGCTGCGCACCATGTGCGGCTGCAGATCGCTGTTGAGGAAGTTCTGGAAGTACGGCAGGCCGTAGCGCGCCGTCATCTCGAACAGCGCATCGCAGTTGGGATGGTCCCAGTCGAAGTCGCGTGTGATGTTGTAGGTGGGGATGGGAAAGGTGAAGGCGCGGCCCTTGGCATCGCCGGCGCACATCACGTCGATGTAGGCGCGGTTGATCAGGTCCATCTCAGCCTGCAGGTCGCCGTAGGCAAAGGGCATCTCACGCCCGGCGATCACCGGCACCTGCTCGCGCAGGTCTTCCGGGCAAGTCCAGTCGAAGGTGAGATTGGTGAATGGCGTCTGGGTCCCCCAGCGAGAGGGCACGTTGAGGTTGTGCACCAGCTCCTGCAGGCACTGGCGCACCTGTTCGTAGCCCAGTGAATCGACGCGTACGTAGGGCGCCAAGTAAGTGTCGAAGGAGCTGAACGCCTGGGCGCCGGCCCATTCGTTCTGCAGCGTGCCCAGGAAGTTGACGATCTGCCCGATCGCGCTGGACAGGTGTTTGGGCGGGGCCGAGTCCACCTTGCCCGGGATCCCGTTCAAGCCCTCGTGCAGCAGCGTTCGCAGCGACCAGCCGGCGCAATAGCCCGAAAGCATGTCGAGGTCGTGGAGGTGAAGGTCGGCCTCGCGGTGGGCCTGCCCCACGGCCGGCGGGTACACATGTTCCAGCCAGTAGTTGGCCGTCACCTTGCCAGCCACGTTCAAGATCAGCCCGCCCAGCGAATAGCCCTGATTGGCGTTGGCGTTGACGCGCCAGTCCTCGCGGGCAAGATATTCGTTGACCGATCGACCCACATCGACCATGCAGCCGCGGTCGGCACGCAACAGGCGGTGCTGCTCGCGGTAGGCGATGTAGGCGCGCGCCGTTTCGAGATGGCCGGACTCGATCAGCACGGCCTCGGCTTCGTCCTGGATGCGCTCGATGTGCGCCACGCGGCCGGCCAGCCGCGCGGTGACACGTTGTGCCAGGTCCTGCGCACGCACGACGTCGAACTCGCCGGTGGCGACACCCGCGCGTGCCAGCGCGTCGGCGATCTTGCCAACCTGGAACGGCGCGCTCTGGCCTTCGCGCTTGATGACCGCCACGGGCGCGAACGGGTTCACCTGGAGTTGGTGCTGCATGCGCTACCTATAGTGTTTGATACTGAACTAAAACTCTATACGTAGTGTCCTAGGCGATCAGTCGAAGTGGATTTGATCGAGCGCATGCTTTTGGGCGATCTCAGCCAATGGACTCGGGATATCTCTTTGCGTTAGCTCAAGACCACACTTGCCGCGCGTTTCCAGACTCCTCCTTTTTGCCTGCCATCCGAGGCCAGCATCGCGCGCCGGCCCCCCTTCTCCCATGCTGGCCACGCACACCAACCTGCCCTCAAGCCCCCAACTTGTCTGCCCAGCCGGCAGCCTGCGTGCCCTCACCGTGGCCGTGGATGCCGGCGCCGATGCTGTCTACCTGGGCCTGAAGGACGCGACCAACGCCCGCAACTTCGCCGGCCTGAACTTTGACGAGGCACAGATCCGCGAAGGCATCGCCTACGCGCATCGGCGTGGCGCGCAGGTGCTGATGGCGCTGAACACCTTTGCCGACGCGCGCAGCCCCGAGCCGTGGTTCGCCGCGGCCGACAAGGCCGCCGAACTGGGCGCGGACGCGCTGATCGTGGCCGACACCGCGGTGATGGGCCACTGCGTGCGTCATCTGCCGAGCCTGCGCCTGCACCTGTCGGTGCAGGCCTCGGCCACCAGCCATGCGGCCATCGAGTTCTACCGCCAGCGCTACGGTGTGCAGCGGGCAGTGCTGCCTCGCGTGGTGGCGGCTGACCAGATTGCCAAGATCATCGAAGGAACCTCGGTGGAGATCGAGGTCTTCGGATTCGGCAGCCTGTGCGTGATGGTCGAGGGCCGCTGCGCGCTGTCGTCCTATGCCACCGGACAGTCGCCCAACACGGCCGGGGTCTGTTCTCCGGCATCGGCCGTGAGATGGCAAGCGGGGGCCGACGGCGTGCGCGCCCGGCTGGGCGGTGTACTGATCGACCACTACGCGCCAGATGAGCCGCGCGGCTACCCGACATTGTGCAAGGGCCGGTTTGATGTGGATGGCCAACGCTCGCATGCGCTGGAAGAACCCACGAGCCTCAACACCATGGCGATCCTGCCGCAGCTCATCGCCATGGGCGTGCGCGCTTTCAAGATCGAGGGCCGTCAGCGCAGCGCCGCCTATGTGGGCGATGTCACACGCACCTGGCGCGCGGCGATCGACGCTGCCTGCGCTGCCGCCGCGCAAAGCCAGACTTTCCAGCCCCAGCCGGCATGGACCCAGGCGCTGTCGCGCCATGCGGAAGGGGCGCAGACCACGCTGGGTGCGTTCGAGCGCCCCTGGCGATGAAGGAACCGCCCATGGATGCCCCTCACCACGCTACTCGCGACACGTCCGTCGCTCAGGCCCCGGCGCTGTCCCATCTATCCGAATCGAAGTCCAGACGCTTCGGCCTGACCGTAGGACCGGTGCTGTACCTCTGGTCGCGTGCACGCCTGTTGGACTTCTACGCCGAGATCGCGGAATCGCCCGCCGACTGCGTAGTCCTGGGCGAAGTGGTGTGCGCGCGCCGCCGCGAGCTGCGCCTGGACGACTGGCTGGCGCTGGCGCGCGAACTCACCCAGGCCGGCAAGCAGGTCATCCTGGCCACGCAGGCGCTGGTGGAAACCGAGGCCGATCTGCGCCTGATCGAGCGCCACGCCGATCTCGCCTGCCATGCCGTGGAGGCAGGCGATGCGTCGGCACTGGCCTTGCTGCGCGGCCGCGTGCCGCTGGTGCTGGGTCCGCACGTCAACGTCTACAGCCAGGCCGCACTGCGCGAGCATGCCGATCTGGGCGTGCTGCGCTGGGTGCCGCCACTGGAGCTGTCGCTCTCTGCGGTCGCCCATATCAACCCGGCGGGACAGCCCGTGCGCGGACCCGACGGCGGCGCCATAGTCACCGAGGTGTGGGCATTTGGCCGATTGCCTCTGTCGTTCTCGGCGCGTTGCTTCACTGCGCGCCATGCCGGCGTTCCCAAGGATCAGTGCGGCTACCCCTGCATGGACGACCCTGATGGCCGTCTGGTCCGCAGTACCGAAGGCCAGTCATTCCTGGTGCTCAACGGCACCCAGATTCAATCGGCCGGTGTGCACAACCTGCTGGAGCATGGCGCCGCGCTGGCATCCTGCGGGGCTACCCGCGTGCGGCTGTCGCCGCAGTCATCCGGCTTCACGAAAGTGATCGAAGACTTCGACGCTGTCTTGAACGGCGACCAGCCGGCCAAGGAACGACTGGCCGGCTGGGCCGACGCCGGCGTCCCTCAGCCACTCGTGACCGGGTACGCCTTCGGCGGCGCGGGCATGAACGCGGTCCAGGTGGAATTGGCGGGAGTAGACGCATGATCTCCATCCGCCGGCCACCGCGGTGGTTGTCCGCCCGGGTCGATGCGGCCGCTGCCCACTTGGACCGCTTGGCGCCACCGCCACCCTTGCTGGCGCGCGCGATCGCCAAGCTGGCCGGAGGCGTCACTCAATTGCCCAGCGCGCCGCCGTCGGCACTGGTGGCCGCGGCCATCAACCGGGCGTTGTGGCCGCGCTTCTCGCCCGAGTTGCGTGACGGGTTGGCGGGTCGCGTCGTGGCACTGGAAATCACCGACCTGGGCGTGCGCGTGAGACTGTGCGCGGGCCTGAAGGGCTTCTCAGCGGCCGGCGAGCAGGCGGTGGCGGCACTTCGCATCGCCTCCCGGGCCTCAGGCTGGTGGCGGCTGGCTCGCGGCCTGGACGATCCCGATCGCTTGTTCTTCGATCGCGTGCTGATGATGGAAGGTGACACGGAGCTTGGCCTCCTGCTCAAGAACTCGCTGGACGCCCTCGGTCCGCTGTGGCCGGTGGCCACGGCCCAAGAGCAACGCTGATCGCCGCAGACGTGTCATCAGGTGTTTATTCGTTTGGCCATACTGCGGAGAGCCTGGCTTCGGCGCGATGGCAATCGTCGTTCTGCGTTGGGTGCAAACAGTTGACCTCCCGGCAGGCAGCCGCTACGGGCGATGTCGACGAGCGTTCGGGTGTCCATCACCTCCAGGTCGTAGCCGCGCACCTCGATGACTCCGGCCTCGCAAAGCGCACGAAGGCCGCGCGACAGCGTCTCCGAACTGACGTCGAGCTGCTGCGCCAGGTGCTGCTTGCGAATACCCATGGTCCAGATGCGCCGCGCTTGCATGTCGACGCACCCTGACGTCTCGTCGAGCAGTCGGCTTGCCAGCCGCCCAGCAAAGCTGCGATTGCGCAACGTGCTCTGGCCGTCACGCAACTGGCTCGCCTGCGTAGAGACCAGCTGCCCGAATGCGAGCCCGGCTTCCGGGTCCGCGCAGATCAACTGCATCACGGTACTGAGCGGCAGGGCCAGCGCTTCGCTGTCTCGCAGCACTTGCATCTCGTGAAACCAAGTGGGCTCGGCGCCCAGCGCGCCAAACACGTCCAGCCATTCACCGGGCAGCACGCGACGCATCTCGGAGAATTCTCCGCGGCGGTCCTTGCCACCCAACGCGATCTCGCCGTTGCGAAGCAGCCAAAGGGCCCGCACAGGCCAATCCGGTCCCGAACGTCGGGTTGACCCGGCGGGCAAGTCCACGACCAGGGCTGTGACCGTCAATTGCTCCAGCGTGGTCGGCGGCAATACTGCGGGGGCCAGCGCGTCGGCAATCAACTTGCGATCGCGCGCCCCCGCCTGCTGGTCAGCGAGAGCCGTTGGCTCATGAAGCATGGACATGGACCGCTCTCCTGCGCTCAGGTGCTTCGAGAACAATCAGCGGCCCCACCACCGCAGCCACACGCGATGTCTGACTCCGACCGCGTGAGGCCCTCGAACAACAGGTTGTTCTCAAGGTGGATGTGCAGCATCAGGTCTTCGCGCAAGGCATACAGGCCAGCCAGCAATGCACGCCAGGTATTGCAGGCGCCTCGCGGCTGCTCGAAGCCATGGGCAAGCGCCGCCATGCGCGCCAGGGCCTCGCCGTGTTGGACGTGTTCGTAGCGCATCACTGACACCGGCGGCAAATCCATCGGCGGGACGCCGTTGCGGAGCAGCGGGAACAGGATCTGCTCCTCCTTCTGCATGTGGCTTTCCAACTCCTGAAACATGTCCTCGAGGTGATCGGCGAGGCCGTGCGGGCACTCCGGGCGGTCGGCGTGCACCATCTCCACGCGGCGCGACAGCCGGATGAGTTCTGGAAGTTGCTGGCGATGCCGCTCGTGGAAGCGAGCGAGGATGTGATCGATCAACTGATTGGAGCTCGCGTCGCGCCAGTTTGCGGCCGTCTGGTCGTGGTCGTCGCGCATGGCCGACAGTTCGTCGACAAGGGGTCCGGCATCGAGCCCCTTGTTGTCGAGCGCCTCACGCAGCGAGGTCTTGCCGCCGCAGCAGAAGTCCAGACCATGCCGGAAGAAGACTGCGGTGGCACCTGGAACGCTGCGCGCCAAGTCACCCAGTGACCGATCCAGCCAGGTGTTCTCAGGGGTCGTTGCGACGGTCGTGTTCATGTTGATACGTGAGGTTGGCAATGCTTGTCCACGGACAACGCAAACACTGGGCCTGGTTCTGGCCTATGGCGGCATTGGCACTTAGCGCTGATTGAGGTCAATATCACCATGTGGTGCCGTGGTGAGAATGACCGCAACACGGTACGAATGACCATGCTGCCTGACCTGCTCGTCAGCGACCTCACGGTGCAGTTACCCGCCGCGGTGCGCTTGCAGCGCGTGGTGGTTTCATTGCAGGCGGAGTTCAAAGCCGACGCGGTGGCCTTGCTGCGGATGGACGGCGGTGAGGCGGCCTGCCTTCGGCCTGTTGCTGCGGTCGGCTTAAGCCGGGATGCTTTGGGTCGGCGATTCCAGCTGTCGCAACATCCACGCTTGGCCGCGATCGCGTCCAGGCGCGAAGTTGTCTCTTTTCCTTCCGACAGCACGCTGCCCGACCCCTACGATGGTTTGGTGGACGGGCACCGGGGGCAGGCGCTGCCTGTGCACGACTGCATGGGGATCCGGCTGCAGCAAGAAGGCCGAACGTGGGGTGTGCTCACGCTCGATGGCCTGTCGCCAGGTCGCTTCACCGATGCACAACGCCAGCGGCTCGCGCGCATGGCGCCACTGGTGGAGGCCGCCGTCCGCACCAGCCGGCTCGAGCAGGAGAACCACGTGCTGCGCCACCTGCGGGCGCGCGCGCAACGTGCAAGCGAGGACAAGGGTACCTTGGGATTCGGCAGCGACGACCTCGAGATCGTGGCCCACAGCGAGACGATGCGGGCCCTGCTGGACGAAAGCGACCTCGTGGCGCAGAGCGACCTGCCGGTGCTGCTGCTTGGCGAGACCGGCGTAGGCAAGGAGTTGTTCGCGCGCCGCCTGCACCGCATGTCCGCACGTCAAGGCAGGGCACTGGTGCAGGTCAACTGCGCTGCCCTGCCCGAATCGCTGGCCGAGAGCGAACTCTTCGGTCATGTACGCGGTGCCTTCTCGGGTGCCACCGCAGACCGCGCCGGTCGTGTCGAGGCGGCGGAGGGCGGCACCCTGTTCCTCGACGAGGTCGGGGAGTTACCTCTGGCGCTGCAGGCCAAGCTGCTGCGTACGCTCCAGAACGGCGAGATCCAGCGCCTTGGATCGGACCGGGCACGCAAGGTGGACGTGCGCGTCGTGTCCGCCACCAATCGCGACCTGCGAGCCGCGGTTCGCGACGGCCAGTTTCGCTCCGACCTGTACCACCGCCTCTCGGTCTATCCGGTCCCTATCCCGCCACTGCGCGAACGACATGACGACATCCTGCCACTGGCCGGCCGATTCCTCGAGTTGAACCGGGCTCGGTTGGGCCTTCGTGGTCTGCGGCTGGCGGTGTCGGCCGAGCAAGCCCTGCTGGCCTACGGCTGGCCCGGCAACGTGCGCGAACTCGAACACGTCATCGGCCGCGCCGCCCTGCGCGCCGCGGGACGAAGCGACGCCCGCGACCGCATCGTGGCCATCGGGCTGGACCTGCTAGGCCTGGACACTGGGTCTGCAGGCTCGCGTCGAGTCGAGAGGAATCCGGGTGACCCGCTCGCCGCGGCACCGTTCGAGGGCCTGTCCCCCCGTGGGGCGGCAAGGCACGCCCAGTCCCTTGCCGTCGAGAGGGCGGTGGCCGATGCCCACGGCAATTGGGCAATGGCCGCGCGGGCGCTCGGCATGGACGCCAGCAACCTGCACAAGCTGGCACGTCGCCTTGGTTTGAAGTAGCGAGGCCGCACCGCTCTAGGGGAAGGCGTGCGCCACCCACTTCAGGAAGTCCAGGTCAATCCAAGTAGGCGATGCATCGTTGCCTTGCGGGCGGCGGGCCTCATGAGGCAAGCGATGGTCTCGGTGACCCAGCTCGGCCGCGTCGGGCTCAACGCGTGGACGGCCTCATCTTGTCTGGACCACTTTCAGCGTTGTCGCCTGGCCAGAGTACTCCCGCGGTGATCGGCGCCAGCACCAGCAGTCCGAAAAGCCAGGCCGCTGGAGTCGCCATGTCCGTGTCGGGGGTGCGCGTCGTCGTTTCGATCAGGAAGCCTCCAGCGGCGGCGCTCATCGTGGTAGCGATCAATTGCACAGTCATGATGGCGCCAGCTGCTGCTTCGGCCTCAGCCGGCGGTGCGGCGACCATGATGCGGTTGGCCAGCTGCGGCCATGCCAAGCCAACGCCGAAGCCCAGCGCCACCATCGCCAATACGATGGCCGCCGAGTTCTCGACCGTTGGGGAAGGGCTCTGCTTTGGCATGACTGTGGCCAGCACAACCAGCGCCAGCGCACAAAGCGCAGGAGAGGCACGGGCGAAGCGAACCGCGCGAGCTGACCCCATCGAGGCGCTGATCAGCGCACTGAATCGCCCCGGGTTCTGCGGAGGCCAGTTGGTTTGAGTTAGCAAGTCGCGGCTTGACCAACGCGGTGCCGTTGGCAATCGGCTTCGGACTCTGCTGAAGGTAGCCCAGTTGTCCCATTGGGCGGTAATCGTCTGGCAAAGGACACCTTGTCCATCGTCGGCCCTCGCCTGTCGATGACCTGCTCATGCGGATGGGTAGCGGGTCGCGCCCTGGCGTCCGACGGTCGAATTCGACGCTTCATGGTTACAGATAACGCGCAAAATCTGTAGCCGCCTTTTCGGTGTCGGCACCCCACGCACGGACCTCAGCAGAGCACGCTTTTCCAGGGCCCAAGCCGGTCGGCGTTTATCGCGTACAGGCCGGCCGCCGCGCAGGCACCCCTATCAGGACCACGCCTCCCCCAGCGCCCTCGCCTGCTGCAACACCAACTCCACCGCCGCTTCCTGCTGATCCGGCGGGTACTTGTACTTGCGCAGAATGCGCTTGACCATCAGCCGCAGCTTGGCCTGCACGCTCTCGCGGGCGGACCAGTCGACGGTCAGGTTCTTGCGCAGGTTCTCGGCCAGTTCGTGGGCGATCGTCTTCAGGGTGTCGTCGGTCAGTTCGCGCACGGCCGACTCGTTGTTGGCCAGGGCGTCGTAGAAACGCACCTCGTCCTCGTTCAGGCCCAGTTGCTCGCCCCGGGATGCGGCCTCGCGGAACTTCTTGGCCATCTCCACCAGCTCTTCCATCACCTGCGCGGCTTCGATGGATCGGTTCTGGTAGCGCTGCACCACGTTGGCCAGCATGTCAGAGAACTTTCGGCTCTGCACCACGTTGCTGGCAAAGCGCGACTTGATCTCGCCTTCGAGCAGGCGCTCCAGCAACTCCACGGCCAGGTTGCGCTCAGGCAGGTTGCGCACCTCGGCCAGGAAGGCGTCGTCCAGGATGCCGATGTTGGGTTTGTCCAGGCCCACGGCGTCGAAGATGTCGACCACCTCCTCGGACACCACGGCCGAGCTGATGATCTGCCGGATGGCCAGTTCGCGTTCCTCGTCCGACTTCTTCCTGGCGCTGATCTCGCGCTTGGTCAGGATCACCTTCACGGCCTGGAAGAAGGCCACTTCCTCGCGCACGGCCTTGGCCTCGTCCAGCGTGCAGCACAGCGTGAAGGCCTTGCTCATTGCCAGCGCCAGGTCGGCAAAGCGCTTCTTGCCATCCTTCAGACCCAAGACGTAGTTCGCCGCCCCGGCCAAAGTCTTGTGGCCGCCGGTGAGGAAGTCGCTGTAGTCGAAGCCATACCCGTTCGTGCCGGCCAGCATGCCGCGCAGCGCGTCCAGCTTCTCGGCCAGCACGCTGTAGGCCTCGTGCGCGTCCACCGTCGGCCGGCCGCGGCCTTGGGCTGCGGTGTATTCCTTGAGCGCCGACTTCAGCTCGTTGGCGATGCCGATGTAGTCCACCACCAGGCCGCCCTGCTTGTCCTTGAACACGCGGTTCACGCGCGCGATGGCCTGCATCAGGTTGTGACCCCTCATCGGCTTGTCGACGTAGAGCGTGTGCACGCAGGGTGCATCAAACCCGGTGAGCCACATGTCGCGCACGATCACCAGGCGTAGCGGGTCGGTCGGGTTCTTGAAGCGCTTTTCCAGCCGCTTCTTCACCTGGGCGCTGTAGATGTGGGGCCGCAGCAGCGCCTTGTCGCTGGCTGAGCCGGTCATCACGATCTTGATGGCGCCTTGCTCAGGGTCTGGGCTGTGCCAGTCGGGCCGCAGCCGGGTGATCTCGTCGTAGAGGTGCACGCAAATCTCGCGGCTCATGGCCACCACCATGGCCTTGCCGGTCTGCGCCTTGTTGCGCTCCTCGAAGTGCGCCACCAGATCGGCCGCCACCTGGGCGATGCGCGGCGCGGCGCCCACCACCTTCTCCAGCGCTGCCCAGCGGCTCTTGAGCCTGGCCTGCTGGCTCTCTTCCTCGTCCTCGGCCAGTTCGTCCACCTCGTCGTCGATGGTGGCCATCTCGTCGGCCTTCAGGCCCAGTTTGGCGAGCCGGCTCTCGTAGTAGATGGCCACGGTGGCGCCATCTTCCTTGGCCTGCTGCATGTCGTAGACGCTGATGTAGTCGCCGAACACGGCGCGCGTGTCGCGATCTTCGCCCGACACCGGCGTGCCGGTGAAGGCCACGAAGGTGGCGTTGGGCAGTGCATCGCGCAGGTGCTGGGCATAGCCCACCTGGTACTTGGCAGTCGGGGCAAACTCGGCGCGGTGGACCGGTGGCTGGCCGTCGCCCGTGGTGAGCGGACCCGATGTCTGAAGCGCCGACTTCGGCGTCTTCAGCTTCGCCTCAAAGCCGTACTGCGTGCGGTGCGCCTCATCGGCCATCACGACGATGTTGTGGCGGTCCGAGAGCAGCGGGAACGTGTCCTCGTCTTCACCCGGCATGAACTTCTGGATGGTGGCGAACACGATGCCGCCGCTCGGGCGATGGCCCAGCAGCGCGCGCAGTTCCTGCCGCGTGTTCGCCTGCACCGGCTGCTCGCGCAGCAGGTCCTGCGCCAGGCTGAACACGCCAAAGAGCTGGCCGTCCAGGTCATTGCGGTCGGTAATGACGACGATGGTCGGGTTCTCCATCGCCGGCTCCTGCATCACGCGCGCCGCGAAGCAGGTCATCGTGATGCTCTTGCCGCTGCCCTGGGTGTGCCAGACCACGCCACCCTTGCCGCGCAGCCGCGCATCGCTGTTCGGGCGCGAAGCCGTCACCACCTGCGCAATGGCAGCCCGCACCGCATGGAACTGGTGGTAGCCGGCGATCTTCTTGACGAGTTGGCCATCGTCTTCGAAGAGCACGAAGTAGCGCAGGTAGTCGAGCAGGTAGGCCGGTGCCAGCACGCCGCGCACCAGTGTCTGCAACTCATGGAATTTGCCCAGCGGGTCGAGGGTGACGCCATCGATCGTGCGCCAGGCCATGAATCGCTCGCTGTCGGCCGAGAGCGAGCCCAGCAGGGCCTCGCTGCCATCCGACACCACCAGCACCTCGTTGGTCTGGAAGATGTCCGGGATCTGCGCCTTGTAGGTCTGGATCTGGTGGAAGGCCTTCCACACGTCGGCGTTCAGGTCGGCTGGGTTCTTCAGCTCAATCAGCACCAGCGGCAGGCCGTTGACGAAGAGCACGATGTCGGGCCGGCGCGTGTGGTGCGGCCCGGTGACCGAGAACTGATTGACGGCCAGCCACTCGTTGCGCAGCGGGTTGGCCCAATCCACCAGGCGCACAAAGTCGCCGCGCGTCTCACCGTCCTGCTGGTATTGCACCGGCACGCCGCCCACCAGCAGCCGGTGGAAGTGGCGGTTGGCGGCCAGCAGCACCGGCGTACCCAGGTCCAGTACCTGGCGGACGGCATCCTCACGGGCCGCTGCGGGCACGGTCGGGTTCAGCGCGGCCACCGCAGCGCGCAAGCGCCCCAGCAGCAGCACCTGGCGGTAGTTGTCGCGCTCGGGCGTGTCGCCATCGGGCGCAATGTCCGGCCCATGGCGGTGCTGCCAGCCCACATCGGCCAGCCATGCCAGGCACTCCTGTTCGAGCTGGTCCTCCGTCATGGGCGCCAGGTCCCTTCGCTGAGCAGTTCGACGTAAGCAGCGTAGCTGAACAGGCGGTTCTTCTTCTGACCCGTCAGCTCAGTGAGTATCCCCAAGTCGTGCAGCAGCTTCACCGCGGCCGTGGCGGTGGGAAAGGTGGTGTCCAGCTTCTGGCGCACCTGTTCGATGGTGAAGCGCGGCATCAGCGGCAGCAGCTCGAACAGGCGCAGCGCTACGGCGCCCACGCGGGGCGCGGCCAACAGGCGTTTGCGGTCGGCGTTGATCAGGCTGGCCATCGCGACGATGCCGCGCTCGGCATCCGTGGCCGCGGCCTCTACGCCATCGAGGAAGAAAGCAACCCACCCTTCCCAGTCACCCCCTTCCTTGTCGGTACTGCGAACGGCCGACAGCCGCCGGTAGTACTCCGCCTGGTGCTGCTTGAGGTAGCCGCTCAGGTAGACCAGCGGCTCGGGCAGCAGACCCCACTGCTCCAGCAAGGCCGCAATCAGCAGCCGGCCGATGCGCCCGTTGCCGTCCAGGAAGGGGTGGATGGTCTCGAACTGCACATGCACCAGGGCCACCCGCACCAGCGGCGGCAGAGGTGCCAGCGCAGGCTTCGGGTCATGGATGAAGCGCTCCAGGTCGGCCAGCAGTGCCGGCACCCGGTCAGGCGGCGGCGGCACGAAGGTGGCGCGGCCCGGCCGCGTGCCGCCAATCCAGTTCTGCGAGCGCCGCAGCTCGCCCGGCTGCTTGCCCGCGCCGCGGGCGCCGTCCAGCAGCAGCCGATGGGCATCGCACAGCAGCCGCACCGAGATCGGCAGGCCGGACTGGCTGCGCAGGTTGTCGCGCACCAGCCGGAAGGCGCGCAGGTAGTTGGTGACCTCCTCGACATCGGCCGTGTTGGCCAGCACCTGGCCGGCCTCGTCGTCGAACAGATCGGTCAGCGTGGCCTGGGTGCCCTCGATCTGCGAGGTGAGCAGGGCCTCCTTGCGGATGGCGCTGTAGAGCAGCCAGTCGACCGAAGGCACCAGGCCGGCCACGCCCGCCAGGCGAGCCAAGGCCATCTCGGCGCGGTGGTTGGCTGCGGTGTAGCTCTCCGGCGCCAGTGGCGGATCGGCGGGCGGCAGCGCATGGGGGACGAAGGCCTGCACCGCCTCGCCCAGCGTGGTGGTGGTGACATAGCTGCCGGTGGTGCGCATGACATGAAAGGCGGCTTGAGTGCCCTGACGACATAGTAAAGCAAGCTTTAGTAAATCACCAACACATGAAAGACCACTTGAATATCGATGGCTGCCTGCGTCGCAACGAGATCACACCCCGGGCCCAAATGCCACCGCATCACTTGATTCCACTTGATTGCACGTCTCCGCGCCACCACAATCCGGCGGAGATGCAAAAAACTGTCCACAGTGAATCTGTCCGGTCCGCGTTGACCGCCAAGGGCTGGGACCAGAAGCAACTAGCTCAAGCGCTGGGGGTCAGCGGCCAAGCCGTCACCAACTGGATGAAGGGCGTCGACTTCCCCCGCCCTGCCACCCTGCTGAAGCTGGCCACGGCGCTGAGCCTGAGCTTCGAACAACTGGTCCGGTCCGACACGACCGATCAACCCGTCATCGCCTTCCGCAAGAAGGGCGCCGCCAAGACCACAGATGAGCATGTGCTGCACGCCCGCGCGATGGGCGCGATGCTCAAGCCGCTGGTGGCACATCTGCCTGCACGGCAGTCGCTGCGCACGCAGATCTCCGACACCTCGTTGGCCTACGACAGCCTGCAGGCCACGGCCGCCGCCGTTCGCGCCAAGCTGGGCATAGGGCCGGAAGCCGTGTTGTCCTACGAGCACCTCATCGGACAATTCGCAGAGAACGACGCCGTCATCGTGCCGGTGATGTGGGGCGCCAAGAAAACGCACGAAAACGCACTACACATCCTTCTGCCGGCGGAGAAGGTCACTTTCATCTACCTGAACCTAGACACCCACCTCGAGGACTTCAAGTTCTGGATGGCCCACGAGCTGGCGCATGTGTTCACGCCCGAGTTGGCCGGCAAGGACGATGGCGAGGACTTCGCCGACGCGTTCGCTGGCGCGCTGCTGTTCCCAAAGGAACTGGCGCACCACGCCTACGTGAGCGCCAGCCAACGCCGCACGCCCAGCGGCGTGATCGGTGCGCTGCACGAGTTCGCCCGCGAGCACATGATTTCTCTCTACAGCGTTTTCAACGAGGTCAAGAAGTACACGGAAGCCCAAGACCTGCCCGCGCTCAAAGTGACGCCACAGCAGGTGCACGCCGCGCGTAACAGCGACGGCGTGCGCGGCGAGTTAGTCAGCGCCACGCTCTTCCGGCCGCTGCCACCCGAGCCCGCCATTTACATCGCGGCGGCGCATACGGTCTTCAATTCGGCCTTCTTCACAGCGCTGCAGACACTGCTGCGCGAGCGCGGCACCGGCGCCGGCTATGTGCAGCAAGTGATGAGCATCCCGCTCGCGGATGCCCAGGCCATCCACGACGAGTTGCTGCGTTGACGCTGGTCCTGCTCGACACCAACACCTACCTCCGGCTGGCCAAGCGCATCAGACCGCTGCTCGGTGTGAAGTTCGGGCAGAAGGACTACGTGCTGACGGTGCTGAAGGACGTGGAGGACGAGGTGCGCCGCAGCCCCAAACTGCGGTTCAACCACCCTTGGTTCGAAGAACCAGCCCTCGGCGCAGAGCGCGTCGCCCGCCAGGTGCGACTGAGCGACGACGAGAAGCGCCAGCTCGACAGTGCCCGCAGCGTGCTGCGCGCTCATGTGCTGGCCGAGGTGGAGGTCTACACCACCGGTGGCCGGCAGCCACCTTCGGACACCGATTGCCGCGTGCTGGCCTTCGGCCAGATCCGCGACGCCATCGTCGTGACTGATGATCTGGGCATGCATCGGCTGGCGGGGGACTTCGAGCTGCCGATCTGGCATGGCTGGGAACTGCTGGCCAAGATGCGGTCGGCCAAGAAGGTGGACAACGACATGATCCGAGAGATCTACGACGCGCTTGAGCGCAATGGAGACCTTACCGCGACATGGCGTGAAGCGAAGCACACCGAGTTCGTGAAGGTCTTTGGGCCGAAGCGGTAGATCGCGGCGCTACGCGAGCGGTGCGTCCACCTCCACGGGGTGGGGTAGCCGGAGTTGACCAGAAATCAGGCGCGGAAGAAGTGCATCGCGGAGGTTAGACAGCGTCTGCCCTCGCTCTCGATTGCTGACGACCACACGGTGCATGGAGCGCGCCACTTCGGCGAAGCGGCGCACGATACCGATCGGCGGCACCACAAGACTCATGGAGCGCAAGTAGCTGGACGGCCGGGCGATGGAGGGAACTCCAACCTGGGATGCGTTCGCCAATAGGAGGTGCTGCCCCATCGGCGAGCGAAGGAAGTAGAGCATCCACTCGGGCTCCATGACCGAGGGGGCGCATCGCAAGAAAAACTGGCTTTGGGACAGCACATACTCCGGGTACTTTGAATCATCGGGTACGAGCGAGACCTGTCCGAGCGTTCCACGATGGGTCAGCACGATGTCGCCGGCATGCACACAGGAGTTGCGGAGCCGAGTGGCGTGTTCCTCAGTGACAAACCTGAAGTTCAGGTCCTCCAGAATCGCGCGCTGAACATTTGCTCCATTCAGTACGAGCCTGTCAGTAATTTTGTGTGCGAGGCATAGCATGACGAACAGGAGCATGTATGCCAAGCAAGAAGAAGCCGGCGGCAGCCGGCATGGCGGCGTTGCCGTCGATTCCCAAGGAACTCATTGAGCA
>JAFLDI010000280.1 GCA_017302485.1 Burkholderiales bacterium
GGCCAGGTCCGGCGGGTCGCCGGCCAGCAAGGCGAGCGCGGCCCCGGTGCGCGGCAGCGACACCGCCAATGACGGTGCGCGGGCCTGCTGAGGTGCGAGCAGTGCCGCCATGCGACTCACCCAGCCCGCATCGGCCAGATGGCCGATGCCAATGTGTTCAATCGCCCGCAGCGCCGACTCCAGCGCGCCACTGTCGGCCTGCGCCAGCGTCGCTGCCAGGCCCTGCCCGATCAGGTCCGCCGCGCCGGCTGCGTCCTGGGCGTGGATCGCGAAGGCGCGATCGATCAGTGGGGCCAGGCTGTCCATGGCAGGTCCTCAGTCGCGGAAATTCTGGAACTTCAGCGGTTGTTCGGCGAAGTCCTTCTTCAGCAGCGCGATCGCCTGCTGCAGGTCGTCGCGGTTCTTGCCGGTGACGCGGACCTCGTCGCCCTGCACGCTGGTGGCCACCTTGAGCTTGCTGTTCTTGATGGCGCCGGTGAGCTTCCTGGCCAGCTCGGCCTCGATGCCTGCCTTGATCTTGTAGGTCTGGCGCACCTTGTCGCCGCCGATCTTCTCGATCTTGGCGCTCATGTCCAGGTAATTGATCGTCACGCCCTGTTTGGTGAGCTTGCCCACCAGCACCTGGCTGACCTGCTCGATCTGGAAGTCGGAGTCGCCCAGCAGCTCGATCTGCTTGTCCTTCTCCTTGAGTTCAAGGGCGGCGGCAGTGCCCTTGAAGTCGAATCGGGTGCCGATCTCCTTCTGGGCGTTGGCCACCGAATTCTTGATGGCCACCATGTCGGGTTCCAGGACGGCGTCAAAGCTGGGCATGATTGTTCTGAATGGGCAGGAAAACGCGGAAAATTCTGCCATGCAAATCGAGACCGCCGTATCCCTCAAGCCCTACAACAGCTTCGGCCTGCCGGCCCAGGCGGGGCGGCTGGTGCGCATCCGCAGCGACGCCGATGTGCGCGCGGTGGTCGACCACCCGGACATGGGCCGCGCGCCGTGCTTCATCCTGGGGGGAGGCTCCAACGTCATCCTGACGCGCGACATGCCCGAGCTGGTGCTCAAGGTCGAGGTGCCGGGCCTGCGGCTGCTGCGCGAAACCGCCGACGACTGGATCATCGAGGCCGGCGCCGGCGTGCCCTGGCATACCCTGGTGGCGTGGACCCTGGACCAGGGCTGGCCGGGGCTGGAGAACATGGCCCTGATTCCGGGCACCGTCGGCGCCGCGCCGGTGCAGAACATCGGGGCCTACGGGCTGGAGCTGAAGGACCGCTTCGAATCCCTGGACGCGGTGGACCTGGTCACCGGCCGCAGCGTCACGCTGCGCCACGAGATCTGCGCCTTCGGCTACCGCGACAGCGTGTTCAAGCGCGAGTTGGCCGGCAAGAGCCTGATCACCCGGGTGCGCCTGCGCCTGCCCAAGGTCTGGCAGCCGATGCTGGGCTACCTGGACCTGGCGCGCAAGGTGGAGGAGACCGGCAACGCTACGCCGGACGCACGGACCATCTTCAACTGGGTCTGCGAGGTCCGCCGTGCCAAGCTGCCCGACCCGGCGCAGATCGGCAACGTCGGCAGCTTCTTCAAGAACCCGGTGGTCAGTGCCGAGCAGTGCCGCGACATCATCGCCCGAGACCCGCACATCGTGCACTACCCGATGGACGACGGCAGCTTCAAGCTGGCCGCGGGCTGGATGATCGACGCCTGTGGCTGGAAGGGCAAGTCCATCGGCCATGCCGGCGTCTACGAGAAGCAGGCGCTGGTGCTGGTCAACCGTGGCGGGGCGGTGGGCGCCGAGGGACAGACCCGGGCCCGCGCGATCCAGGAAAGCGTGTACGGCCGTTTCGGCATCCGGCTGGAGCCGGAGCCGGTCATGGTCTGACGATCAGGGGCTGAGGGCTGCCGGGCTCAGCAAGCCCAGGCGCTGCGCCAGCGCCCGGCTGTCGCGGCGCAGGGCCTGCAGGCGTCGGCGATGCTCGCTGGCGCGCGCCGAGTCGAGCTGAGCGGCTTCCAGCTCGATCTGCTCGGCGGCCTCGGCCAGCGCACGCAGGCCCAGCAGGTGCGCGGCCCCCTTGTACTGGTGCGCCTGGTAGGCCAGGGCCTGGGGATCCAGTGTCTGGAGGGCGGCGTCCAGCAGCGCCTGGCTGCCCACGTCATCGGCCAGGAAGTCACGCAGCAGCGGCGCATAGCTGTCCACGCCCAGCAGTTGGGTCAGCTCGCGCATGGAGTTCAGCCCCAGCGGCTCGTCGGCGGTCTGGCCGGACTCGGCGGTGATGGGGTGGCCCGACGCCGGGGTGCCCAGCGGCGCAGGGCTGGCGGCCTCCTGCATGCTGCCGCTGTGCCGGGCCAGCAGTTGCGCCAGTTGTTCCCAGCGGAAGGGCTTGGGCAGGAAGTCGTCCATGCCGGCCGCAAGCGCACGCTCTCGGGCCGGGCCCAGTGCGTCGGCGCTCAGCGCGATGATGCGCACCCGGGCCAGCGGGCCGCTCTTGCAGCGGATCAGCCGCGTGGCCTCAAGGCCGTCGATGCCGGGCATCTGCAGGTCCATCAGGATCAGGTCGGGCGGCTTGCGCTCGGCCTCGCGCACCACCGCTTCGCCGTCCACCGCGAAGCGCGCATGGTGGCCCAGGCGCGTCAGCAGCGCCGAGACGTAGATGCGATTGATCGCATGGT
This sequence comes from Burkholderiales bacterium, assembly GCA_017302485.1. Classification (GTDB taxonomy): domain Bacteria; phylum Pseudomonadota; class Gammaproteobacteria; order Burkholderiales; family Burkholderiaceae_C; genus Ideonella. The sequence goes on from JAFLDI010000280.1 coordinate 2,656, forward strand.
CCTCGGCCACCAGCACATCCAGTGGACGGTCGGCGATCGGGTGGCTGGGCAGGCCCGCCGGCGCTGGCTCGGGGGGCGGTGCCGAGGTGGGTGGCAGGGGCAACTGCACCTCGAAGCGGCTGCCCTGGCCGGGCCGGCTGACCACCGTGATGTCGCCGCCCATCAGGCGTGCCAGCGTGCGCGAGATCTCCAGCCCCAATCCGGTGCCGCCGTAGCGGCGCGCGATGCTGGCGTCGGCCTGCGTGAAGCGCTGGAACAGCCGCGACAGGGTGGCCGCGTCCATGCCGATGCCCGTGTCCTCCACCGAGATCAGCAGCCCGGCGCCCGCACTGGTGGCGGATCGCACTTCCAGGTCGATGCGACCGCGGGCCGTGAACTTGATCGCGTTGGACAGAAGGTTGAACAGGATCTGCTTGACGCGCCGCGCATCCGCCAGCCGCCACTCGGGCAGGCCGGGCGCGCTGCGCACCGACAGCGTCAGGCCTTTGGCGCGCGCCGGCGGGCCCATCACGGTGCGGACCTCGTCGATCAGGCGCGGCATGTGGATCGGCTCGGGATGGATGTCGAGCTTTCCGGCCTCGAGCTGCGACAGGTCCAGGATGTCGTCCAGGATGGCCAGCAGGTGCTGGGCCGAGTCGCGTGCCGTGCGCACGAAGGCAGTCTGCTCGGCATCCAGTCGCGTGTCGTCGAGCAGAGACAACATGCCCAGCAGGCCATTGAAAGGCGTGCGCAATTCGTGGCTCATGGTGGCCAGGAAGGCGCTCTTGGCCTGATTCGCACGGTCGGCGGCTTCGCGCGCGGCCTGCAGTCCATCGGCTAGCGCGGCCAGTTCGCGCTCGCGGCGGGCTGCGGTGCGCCACAGGTGGACCACGATCAGGCCGAAGACCAGGGTCATCAGGCTCAGGAACCCGGTCAGGCCGATGCCCAGGTGCAGGCGGTTGCGAATGGTCTGGCCGCGCTCGGCGTTGTGCTGGGCCACACGCCGCGTGGCCGACTCGGCCAGCTCGTGCAGTGCAGGTCCCAGCGGCGTCAGCTCGGCCAGCAGTTCCCGCAGTTCGTCGACGGCCAGCGGTTCGCGGTCGAGCCACTCGTCGCCGCGCTCGACCGCCCTGCGCAGCGCCGCCCAGGTGTGGAGCGCCTCGTCGCGCTGCGCCATGTCCACTGGTGGTGTGGTGTCAGCCTCGGCGTCGGGCCGCAGTACGGCGACCCGACTGGCAAAGGCGGCATGGCTTCGACGCAGCTCCCGCACATGGGCCGCGCTGGGCTGCTCGATCGAGGCCCGCAGTGCCTCGCGCAGCTGCAGGTAGTCGCTCTCAAGCTGCAGGTAGACCCAGGAGGCCTGTTCGTCCGCCTGGCGGACCTGTGATCCAACCTGATCGAACTGCCGCCACTGCACCCAGGCAATGGCGGCAAAGGTGGCCACCAGCACGGCGCCCAGCAGGGCCACCCATCGGCCACGTGCGGGGGGCGTGCTACCGGGCAGCAGACGGCCGTGGCTCATCGGGCGCCTTCCCGGCCGCGGGGCAATGGGGCAGCAACGCTAGGCATGGCAAACACTCAGGGCGGTGGAGGCCCTTGAACTGCCGGGCGTGGGTCATTCTAGGGTGTGTCCCGCAGGGGACAGGTTCTGCGGGTGGAACCGTATCGCCGTGCTGCGCCGGCGCGGCTAGCCTGTGGGTCATGCAAGGAGTTCGAGCATGCTGACCGCCGACCGCCCCGATCCGCCCCCCCACCTGGCCCATTGGCCGCGCCGACTGCCACGCGAGCTGATCGTGCCCGAGACCACGCTGTGGTTCAACCTGGAGGTCTCCGCCGCCCGCTATCCGGACAAACCGGCCTTCCTGTTCTTCGGCCAGGCGCTGAGCTATCGCCTCCTCAAGGAGCGGGCCCAGGCGCTGGCCGGCTGGCTGGAGGCCCAAGGCGTGCAACGCGGTGACCGGGTGGCGATCTTCCTGCAGAATTGTCCGCAGTTCATCATCGCGTTCTACGCCGTGATGCGCCTGGGCGCGGTGGTGGTGCCGGTCAACCCGATGAACCGGGCCGAGGAGCTCAAGCACTACATCACCGACCCCGATGCCCGCGTGGCCATCACCACCGCCGATCTGGCCGGCGAGATCGCCGCCGCCTCCAACGCGCTGCCGGCCGGCCAGCGCCTGGCGCACCTGATCGTGTCGCACTACACCGACGCCTTCGACGCCGACGTGCAGGGCGACGACGCGCCACCGGCGCCCTGGCGCGACTGGCTGCTGACGCGCCATGCGCTGCCCACGCTGGACGGTGGCCA
>JAFLDI010000281.1 GCA_017302485.1 Burkholderiales bacterium
CGGTGCCAGTGCGGCGGCCACCACGCCCGTGGCCGCGTCGGCGCGCCCCTCCACCGGCGGCCAGATCCAGGCCGACCCGGCCACCAACTCGCTGATCATCTCGGCGCCCGAGCCGGTCTACCGCCAACTGCGTCAGGTCATCGACCAGCTCGACACCCGCCGCGCCCAGATCTTCGTCGAGTCGATGATCGTCAAGGTCGATGCCAGCAAGACCGCCGACTTCGGCATCCAGTGGCAGGGCCTGCTGTCCAACAGCAGCAACACCCGCGGCATCGTCGCCGGCACCAACTTCGGCACGGGTGGCAACAACATCATCAATCTGTCGCTGGGTGGCGCCACCGCTGCCGCCGGCAGCACCACCACCAGCCTCCCCGTGCCTGGCCAGGGCCTGAACATCGGCTTCATCAACAAGATCAACGGCGTCTACACGCTGGGCACGCTGGCGCGCTTCCTCGAAACCCAGGCGGGCGCCAACATCCTGTCCACGCCCACGCTGCTGGCGCTGGACAACGAAGAGGCCAAGATCGTCGTGGGCCAGAACGTGCCCTTCATCACCGGCTCGTTCACCAACAACGGCACCGGCAACGGCGCCACCAATCCCTTCCAGACCATCGAGCGCAAGGACGTGGGCCTGACGCTGCGCGTCAAGAGCCAGGTCGGTGAAGGTGGTACGGTGCGCATGTCCATCTACCAGGAGAACTCCTCGGTCAACAGCAACAGCACCTCGGGCCTGATCACCGACAAGAGCGCCGTGGAAACCACCGTGGTGGTCGACGACGGCCAGATGATGGTGCTGGGCGGCCTGATGAAGGACGAGTTCACCGACAGCGATGGCCGCGTCCCCGGCCTGGCCAGCGTGCCGGTGCTGGGCAACCTGTTCCGCAACGACAGCCGCACCCGGATCAAGAGCAATCTGATGATCTTCCTGAGGCCGGTGGTGGTGCGCGACCAGACCTCTTCCGACCGCATCGCGCTCGACCGCTACGAGGCGATCCGCGCCACGCAGCGCAACACCCAGCCCGAGCCGAGCATCCTCACCCCGATCAACGAGGCGCCGGTGCTGCCGGAACTGTCTGGCACCCGCCCGGCCCAGCCCGCACCGACCAACTGACATGGGCCAGCGCCATCCCCTGCCCTACGCCTTCGCCAAGGCCAACCATCTGCTGCTCGAGGACGATGGGCAGCAGTTGTTGTTGCGCGTGGCAGCCGGCACGCCGGCTTCCGCGATCGGTGAGGTGATGCGTCTGTATGCGGTAGACAGCTGCGAGGCCGAGGACATGGCCGCACTCGACCAGCGTCTGGCCGCGGCCTACGCTGGTGGCGAGGCCAGTGCCGCCGCGGTGGTGGGCGAGGTGGAAAGCGCCGTCGACCTCTCGCGCATGATGCAGGAACTGCCCGCGGTGGAGGACCTGCTGGAGGCTGCCAACGACGCGCCCATCATCCGCATGCTCAATGCACTGTTGACGCAGGCCGCCAAGGACGGTGCCAGCGACATCCACATCGAGCCCTACGAACGCAGCTCGAGTGTGCGCTTTCGGGTGGACGGCAGCCTTCGCGAGGTGGTGCAGCCCAACCGCGCGCTGCACGCCGCGCTGATCAGCCGCTTGAAGATCATGGCTGAGCTCGACATCGCCGAGAAGCGCCTGCCGCAGGACGGCCGCATCTCGCTGCGCATCGGAGGCAAGGCGATCGACGTGCGCGTTTCCACGCTGCCCAGTGCCCATGGCGAGCGGGCGGTGCTGCGCCTGCTCGACAAGAGCGAGTCCAAGTTCACCCTCGAAGGCCTGGGCATGAGCGGCGAGGTGCTGCAGGACTTCGATCGCCTGGTCAAGCAGCCGCACGGCATCGTGCTGGTCACCGGCCCCACCGGCTCGGGCAAGACCACCACGCTGTACGCCAGCCTGGGCCGCCTGGACACCGCCACCACCAACATCCTGACGGTGGAGGACCCGGTCGAGTACGAACTGCCCGGCATCGGCCAGACCCAGGTCAATGCCAAGATCGATCTGACTTTCGCCAAGGCCCTGCGCGCCATCCTGCGCCAGGACCCGGACGTCATCATGATCGGCGAGATCCGCGACTTCGAGACCGCGCAGATCGCCATCCAGGCCTCGCTGACCGGCCACCTGGTGCTGGCCACGGTGCACACCAACGACGCGCCATCCACCGTGGCGCGCCTGATCGACATGGGCGTCGAGCCCTTCCTGCTGAGCTCCAGCCTGCTCGGCGTGCTGGCGCAACGCCTGGTGCGCAGGCTGTGTCCGCACTGCAAGACGCAGGGCGCCGACGGCCGCTGGCACGCCGTGGGCTGCCCCGAGTGCAGCCAGACCGGCTACAAGGGCCGGCGCGGGGTCTACGAGTTGATGGTGGTGGACGAGACCGTGCAGGCCCTGATCCACAACCGCGCCGGCGAGGGCGAGATCATCGCCGCAGCCAAGGCCCGCGGCATGAAAGCCATGCGCGAGGACGGTGAGCGGCTGGTGGCCGAAGGCATCACGTCGATGGAAGAAGTGGTCCGCGTGACGCGAGACTGATCATGACCCCCCAGGCTTGCCGCTCCGCGTCTTCGCCCCCGCCCAAGGGGGCTGTCCCGGCGCCGGGACGGGTTTGCTGAGTTCCTATGCCTGCATACCGCTACGAAGCCCTCGATGCCGCCGGCAAGGCCCGCCATGGCCTGGTCGAGGCCGACAACGCCAAGGCAGCGCGTGCGCTGGTGCGCGCTCAGCAGTTGGTGCCGCTGGCGGTCGACGCCGTCGGCAGCGACACTGGCAGCGGCGGCAGCAGTGGCCCGCGTTTCCGGCGGCGCGCCTACAGCAGTGCCGGGTTGGCGGTGTGGACGCGGCAGTTTGCCGGTCTGGTGGGCTCGGGCCTGCCGCTGGAGCGTGCCCTGACCGCCTTGGCCGACGAGGCCGAGGAGCCACGCCAGCGCGAACTGATCGCTCACCTCAAGTCCGAGGTCAACGCCGGCAGCCCCTTTGCGCGGGCCATGGCCAGCTGCCCCAGGGACTTTGACGAGGTCTACCGCGCCGTCGTCGCCGCCGGCGAGCAGAGCGGCGCACTGGGGGCGGTGATGGACCGTCTGGCCGACGACCTGGAAGAGCGCCAGGCGCTGCGCAGCAAGGTGGTCGGCGCGATGCTCTACCCGATGGTGGTGTCGCTGATCGCCGTGGTCATCGTCACCTTCCTGGTCACCTATGTGGTGCCGCAGGTGGCCAGCGTGTTCACCAGCAGCAAGCGGGCCCTGCCCGGCCTGACGGTGGCGATGCTGGCGATCAGCGACCTGGTCCGCCACTGGGGCTGGGCCCTGCTGCTGGCGCTGATGGCCGGCGGTGGCGCGCTGGCCATGGCGCTGCGCAACCCCGCCTTTGCCGAGCGCTTTGACGCCGGCTTCCTGAAGGTGCCGCTGTTCGGCCGTCTGGCCCGCGGCTACAACGCCGCGCGCTTTGCCGGCACCCTGGCCATGCTGGCGGGCGCCGGCGTGCCCATCCTCAAGGCGCTGCAGGCTGCGGCCGAGACCCTGGGCAACCGCGCCATGCGCGCCGACGCCCTGGACGCCCTGGTGCAGGTGCGTGAGGGGGCGCCGCTGGCCAGCGCGCTGGCCGCCAAGAAGCGCTTCCCCGGCCTGCTGGCCATGTTCAGCCGCCTGGGCGAGCAGACCGGTCAGCTGCCACTGATGCTCGACCGCGCCGCGCGTCAGCTCAGCTCCGAGGTCCAGCGCCGCGCCCTGACGCTGGCCACCCTGCTCGAGCCCTTGCTGATCGTCGCCATGGGCGGCGTGGTGATGCTGATCGTGCTGGCCGTGCTGCTGCCCATCATCCAGCTCAACACCTGGGTCAAGTAAACCCGGATTCGCAGCCGGGCCCGGCGCTTGCTAGATTGTCTGCGCCGGGATCGCGGCGCTGTTCGAGCCATCGTGCACCCTCGACATGCCGCAGTCTGGCACCCTGGCCAGCCGGCCTGCAGCGTCTGGAGGTGTTGTTGATGTCGACCTCGCACGAAATCGCCACCGTGCCCCCGGGCGGGCGCATCCCGATCGCCCGCATGCGTCATGTCTACCGCCTCGACGAGGTGGAAAAGCGCCTGGGCAAGCTGCCCGAACGCGAGCACGAGCACCTGCGCCACACCTATGAGCGCATGCTGGAGAAGGGCCCTGAGCGCTTCCAGGTCAAGCCCTCGGGTCTGCCGGCGATGCACCATCTGTATGACGAGCTGCCCAATTTCGGGGAGGTGCTCGATGACGTGAAGCGCCAGCTGGCGCTGTGCGAGGACAGCCGCGACGCGCTGGAGATCACGCCCATGCTGCTGCTGGGCCCGCCCGGCGTGGGCAAGACCCATTTCGCCCGTGAGGTGGCCAAGCTGCTGGGCACCGGCATGGGCTTCATGAGCATGGGCTCGCTGACCGCCGGCTGGGTGCTCTCAGGCGCCTCCAGCCAGTGGAAGGGCGCCCGCCCCGGCAAGGTGTTTGAAACCCTGGTCGAGGGCAACTACGCCAATCCGGTGATGGTGGTCGACGAGATCGACAAGGCCCGCGGCGAGCACGCCTACGACCCGCTGGGCGCGCTCTACAGCCTGCTCGAGCACGACACCGCCGGCACCTTCACCGACGAATTCGCCGAGGTCCCGATCGACGCCAGCCAGGTCATCTGGGTGGCCACCGCCAATGACGAGCGCGCCATCCCCGAGCCCATCCTGAACCGGATGAACGTCTACGAGGTGCAGATGCCCGACGCCGCCGCCGCGCGCGCGATCGCCGGCCGGCTCTATGCCAGCATCCGCGCCGCCCACGACTGGGGCCAGCGCTTCGACCCCGAGCCCTCCGACGAGGTGCTCGACCGCCTGGCCGAGATGGCCCCGCGCGAGATGCGCCGAGCCTGGATGACGGCCTTCGGCAATGCGCGCCTGGACGGCCGCGGCACAGTGCTGTCGCG
>JAFLDI010000282.1 GCA_017302485.1 Burkholderiales bacterium
GCTCCACCGTGATGGGCGTGCCGGCCGGCGACGTGTGGCCGCACCGCTGGGCCGGCGCCGACGACGGTCGCGGCGGCACCGAGACGGTGCTGGTGGGCTTGCGCCCCGAGCTGGCCCAGACGATCGTAGGGCTTGGGGTGAGCCTGACCGGGCTCAAGACCCGCGGTGCCGGGCCGATGTATCACCGAGGTACACGCACGCCCTGGCCGATGTCCTGCCGTCTTCAGACCACCGCTCCTGCGTGCCGGCCCTGGCTGGGCTGGCTGTGGGCGGGTGCGCGCGGCACCGCCAACGTGACGATGCGGCGCAAGATCATGCAGGTCAACCTGGGGGCGGCCGGCGTGCTGCTGACGGTGCTGGCCTACTTCCTGTACTACCAATGGAACGGCAACCCGGCGCTGGTGCGCACCGGCTGGGCGCAACTGCCCTTCGGCCTGTCTGCGGCGCTGGTGTGGCGGCTCAACGCCCGCGGCCAGGATGTGTGGGCGCGCTGGATGGTGTTCCTGGTGGCCGTGGGCGGTACGCTGGCGGCGATCGTGGCGGGGCTGGGTTCGGTGCTGGGTGCCCAGGTCTACTTCCTGCTGTTCGCGGTGCTGACGCTGGCCTTCTTCCCACTGCAGCAGTGGCGCTCGGCGCTGCTGCTGTCCACCCTGAACGCGACACTGTTCTTCTACTTCGAGCAGCGCGGCTGGCCGGCGCACCCGTCACTGAACGAACTGCCGGCGTCCACGCAGAAACTGTTGGCCCACTCGCTGGTGGCCGGCTGCATCGCCGTGGCCATGCTGCTGACGGCGATCAGCGAGTGGGCCGCCGACCTCAACGAGCAGCGCCTGCTGGCGCTGGCCGACACCGACGCGCTGACCGGCCTGAGCAACCGCCGGGCCCTGCTGCAGGCCCTGACGCTGGAGGTGGCGCGTTCGCGCCGCAGTGGCCGTCCACTGTGCCTGGCGTTGCTCGATCTGGACCACTTCAAGTCGGTCAACGACCAGCATGGCCACGCCGCCGGCGACCAGGTGTTGCGTCAGTTCTCCGCGCTGATGCAAGGCACGCTGCGGGCCAGCGACAGCTGCGGCCGGCTGGGCGGCGAGGAGTTCGTGGTGCTGATGCCCGACACCGACCTGCCGCAGGCGGTGGCCAGCATCGATCGCCTGCGCTTGGCACTGGCGGCCCGCCCGCTGGCCTGGATCGACGAATCGATGGAGCTGACCGTCAGCGCCGGCGTGGCCCGTCTGGAGCCAGGTGCGGACGCCGACGGCGCGCGCCTGCTGCAGGCGGCCGATGAGGCGCTTTACGAGGCCAAGCGCGACGGCCGCAACCGCGTCAGAACCGCGTCGTGACGGCGCCGGTGACGCGGTAGCTGCGGTCGACCAGCGGCAGCCAGCGCCACTTGTCGAAGGTGGTGCAGGGGTGCGAGATGCCCAGACCCACCAGTTCGCCCACGCGCGGCGGCGCCTCGGCCGCATGGGCGTCGAAGCGCAGGTAGGCGTGCTGGTCGTTCAGGCGGCTGATCTGCCAGTGCGCCGGGGCGTCCGTCGTGACCGCATCGCCCACGCGGGCGCGCCACAGCGGCAGCGGCAGATCCATGTCGAAGGACATGTCGCGCTTGCCGCCGCCCAGCAGCGCCAGTCCCGGCTCGGGCACCGACTGCACCGCAGTGAGCACCTCCAGCGCCGGCCGCAGCGTGGCTGCCTGGCGCAGGCGCAGGCCCATGCACTGCAGGTGGCGGTGGTAGTGCAGGTGGTCGTGCGTCAGGTAGCAGCCTGAGCGCAGCACGCCGCGCACCGGCACGCCCAGGTCGGGTTGCAGCCGCGCCGCCACCAGGTCGAACACCGAGGAGCCCCCGGCGCTGAGGATCAGTGGCGCGCCATCGGTGTCGAAGGCCTGGGCGGCCAGCAGCACGCGGGCCAGTGCATCCACCCGGTCCATCAGGGCGTTCACTGCGGGCACGTCGGCCGCGTCGTTGCAGGTGGCCAGTGCGCCCTCGTAGCACTCCAGGCCGGCCAGCCGCAGCGCCGGACTGGCGGCGATGCGCCGGCCCAGTGCCAGCGCCTCGTCATGGTCGCGGGTGCCTGTGCGCTGTCCGCTCAGACCCAGCTCCAGCAGCACGTCAAAGCGCTGCCCTGTGCCGCGCGTCAACTGCCAGGCCTCGACCCGTTCGACCTGGGCCAGTGAGTCGACGAGAAACCACAGCCGCAGCGCCGCGTCGCGGTTCAGCAGTCCGGCCAGCGTGTCCAGCTCGGCCGCCTGCACCACCTGGTTGGCGATGATGATGTTCGACATCCCGTGCCGCGCTGCCTGGCCGGCCTGCCAGGCGGTGGCCACGCTCATGCCCCAGGCCCCGGCCTCGCGCTGCATCGCCCACAGCTCGGGCGACAGGCTGGTCTTGCCGTGCGGCGCCAGGCTCAGGCCGCGCGCGTCGCAGAAGTCGCGCATCCAGGCCAGGTTGTGGCGCAGCGCATCCTCGCGCAGCACCGCCAGCGGCAAGGCCAGGTCGCCGCGCAGCAACTGCCAGCCCTGGGCGCCGATGGCCGACAGCGGCAGCGGCGGATGCAGCGGCGGGAAGCCCTTGAAGTCGTGGTCGATCAGCATGGGTGGATCGTAGCGGGCCATCACTGCGCTGCTGATCGAGAACTGATCGAAAAGTGATCCGGCGCCTGCTGCGGATCAGAGGCCGAGTTCCTAACATTCGGACACACACCCTTCACCGACGGAGTACCCATGGCTGCCAGCCGATCGACCACCGACTACGACTTCAGATTCCGTGCCCCCTTCGACATTGACGGCGATGCGCGCCACATCTGGCTGGGCAACGGCGACAACGCGTTCACGATCACCGGCAGCGCCGTCTCGATCAGCGCCGGCAGCGGCAATGACCGCATCGTGGTGGGCGACAGCGTGGACCAGGTGCAGCTGGGCGAGGGTCACAACCAGCTGGAGGTGGGTGCTGCCAGCCTCGACGGCGTGGTCCGGGTCAAGGTGCTGGGCGGTGGCCAGGGCGATGACCGCATCGTCATCCATGGCGACCTCGACAGCGCCAGCCTGGGCAACGGCCTGAACGACGTGACCGTGTCGGGCCACTTGGCCAGCCTCAGCACCGGGTCAGGCGATGACCGGGTGCGCGTGGGCGGCAACCTGGCCTCGGCCAGTCTGGGCGATGGTCGCAATGACGTGGCGGTGGGCGGTCACCTGGCCAGCATCAGCACCGGTCTCGGCGACGATCTGGTGGTGGTTCAGGGCAACCTGGCTTCGGCATCGCTGGGCTTTGGCAACAACCGCGTGCAGGTGGAGGGCGACCTGGCCAGCCTGTCGACCGGGCATGGCAACGACCTGGTGAACGTCAAGGGTGATCTGGACTCGGCCTCGCTGGGCTTTGGCACCAACGATGTGACGGTGGGTGGCGATCTGGCCAGCATCTCGACCGGCCACGATCAGGACACGGTGCGCGTGGAGGGTGATCTGGACAGCGCGAGTCTGGGCGCTGGCAGCAACTTCCTGCGCGTGGGGGGCGATCTGCACAGCGTGTCCACCGGCTGGGAGCAGGACAAGATCATCGTCTTCGGCGACCTGTGCTCCGCCAGCGTGGGCGATGGCCGCAACTGCGTCGAGGTGGGCGGTGACCTGGGCTCGTACTCGGGTGGCCAGGGCATCGACTCATTGAATGTGCGCGGCGATGCCGGCTCGATCAGCTTCGGCTTCGGCGACAACGTCCTGCTGGTGGGCGGTGACGTGGGAAGCGTCTGCTTTGGTCACGACAGTGACCGTGCCGTGGTGGATGGCAGCATCGGCTCGATCAACATGGGCTATGGCGACAACAGCCTGTACGTCGGCCAGAACATGGGCAACCTGTGCACCGGCGACGGCACGGATGTGGTCAGCGTGGCGCTCAACGTCAATGATGTGGTCCTGGCTGGTGGGGACGACCTGATCTTCATTGGCGGCAATGGCAACTCCCTGAACCTGGGGTCGGGCAATGACCAGTTGCAGCTCAACGGGGCTGTGCGCTCGCTGGAGACCGCCGATGGCAACGACGTCGTGCTGCTGGGCCGCAATGCGGGTGTGGTCCACCTCGCGCAGGGCGACGACCAGATCACGCTGGGCAGCTTCGACAACGGCACGCTGGTCAACGGCAGCCTGGGCCATGACAGCCTGAGCCTGGTCGGCACGGCCGCCGACTACCGCGTGGACGCCCTGGCGCCCGACACCTGGCGCATCACCGACGCGGCGGGGCGCCAGATGACGGCCTGTTCGATCGAGGAGGTGCACTTCACGCCGGCGCTGGGCAGCGTGGCGCTGGACCTGAGTTTCATCACCGACGTGCGAAGCTTCCCCTGCTTCACGGGCCTGAACCCGCCGCCGGTGCCCTGATCGTCCGCAATCGCCTGGCAGGCAGGTATGCTTGCGGCTCAATGTGACTGATCTGCCAGGAGCCTGCCATGAACGCTGTTCGACTGTGTCTCGCCGCCGCACTGCTGGGGGCCGTGGTGACCGCACCCGCCCGGGCCGAGAGCTTTGCCTCATCGGCCTCGTCGGCGGGCTCGGCCTCGCTGGGCAGCAGTTCCGACTCGGTGCAGGGGTCGAGCAATTCGTCCAGCCGTCCTGCGCAGGTGGCCCAGGGCGAGTACCGCATCGTGCAGATCGCCGAGGCGGGTGACGCCGCCGGTCGGCTGCGGGTGAGCCTGCAGGCGATCGATGGCCGCTCGGCGCAGGACTTTGCGCTGTTGCTGCCGCCGGCTGCGGCGCAAGCCGGCCAGTTGGCGGTGGGCGGTGTGGTCAGCGCCACCGATCGGCCCTACGGCACCGAGCTGCGCAGCGCGGCCACGCAGGCTGCTTTCTTCCTGGTGGTGGCCGACGACTGGCACGCCGAGCTGCAGACGCGCGCCATCTGATCCCCATGCCTTGGCGCCGCGCGCTGGCCGCCGGGGCGCTG
>JAFLDI010000283.1 GCA_017302485.1 Burkholderiales bacterium
CCGACCGCCCTGCTGCGATCGGCGCTGGAAGTCCTGGGCGCGCCCGCGCGCGGGGCGCCGCCGCCGGTGGCGGTATATTCCCACTCATCGCAGGGTGTGCCGTCCGGCCTGCCCTGGCGTCGAATGCCGGACGATGCGCCGTCGGCGGCGCACGATCTTTTTGCCGCACTGCGGTCGCTGGATGACAGTGGCGCGCCACTGATCTGGGTCGAATCACCGCCCGACACCCCTGAATGGGAAGGCGTGCATGATCGACTGCAGCGCGCCGCGGCCTGAACCCAGCCCCAGTCCTTTTCCGGAGTCCTCATGATTGCATCCCCCCTGGCGGCCCGCCTGGCCCGAGCCTTCGGCACCGTCGCGATCGGCGCGGCGCTGCTGGCCGCCTGTGGTGGTGGCACCACCCAGGTCGATCTCTTCGTGCCCGAGCGCGTGCTCAGCTTCGGCGACGAGCTCAGCCGGCTGGAGGACAGTGGCGCCAAGTTCAGTGTCAATGCGCTGACCACCACCACGCCCAAGACCATCGACTGTGCCAGCTATCCGCTGTGGGTGCAGTATGTGGCGACCGCGGCCTATGGCAAGGTCTTCAGCCAGTGCAAGGGCACGGCCACGTCGCCCGATGTCACTGCCCTGCGCCATGCCGTCAGCAATGCGCGCGTCGACGATGTCGTTGCCACGCTGAAGGCTCGCATCGACAGTGGCGACGTGCAGGACACCGACCTGGTCACCGTGATGGTGGGCATGCACGACATACTGGACCAATACGCGCTGTACGACGGCAGCAACGAGGCGGCGCTGAGGGCAACGCTGGTGAGCCAGGGCGAGAAGCTGGCCGCGCAGGTCAACGCCGTCACCGGCACCGGTGCGCGCGTCCTGGTCAGCACGGTCCATGACCTGGGCCTGTCGCCCTTCGCCCTGAAGGAAAAGGCCGATGTGGGCGATGACCGCCCCGCGCTGCTGACCCGCCTGGTGGATGCCTTCAACACGGCGCTGCGTCTGGATCTGCTCAATGACGGCAGCAAGATCGGCCTGCTGCTGGCTGACGACCTGTCGCGCGCCATGGTCCGGGTGCCGGGTGCCTATGGCCTGGGCGAAGTCATCACGCCCGTCTGTCTCGAAGCGAACTGGAACAGCGCCACCTGCACCACCGACACACTGATCACGGCCGCCAAGGACAAGGCCTCGACCTACCTGTGGACGGACCGGGTGCATCCGGCGGCCAACTTCCACCTCTACCTGGGGCAGCAGGCCGTCTCGCGCCTGTCCAACCTGCCGTTCTGACGGGACGGGCCACGGGTCTGGGGCGGCCACCTCAGCCGCCCTCAGGGTTTCCTGCCTGATCCCTGGCGCCGGGCCGGGGATAGAGTGTTCGATGTATTTTCGAACGATCGTTCGATTTTCGCGATACCGCACAGGAGACCCCATGCCCCGTTCCCGTCTTGGCGCATTTGCGCTGGCCAGCCTGGCGCTGGCATCCCTGCTGGCCGCCTGTGGCGGCGGCGGATCAGACACCAGTACCCGTGCCGAGATCACAGCGGTCAAGGTCATGGGCGACAGCCTGGCCGATGTCGGCACCTTCGGGCTGAAGTTCACCATCCAGGGCAACCCCACCTACCCGGACCTGGTGGCGCGCCAGTTCGGGGTGGCCGATGGCTGCCCCTTCTTCGTCTTCACCGGCACCACCTTCGCCGCCAACCCGACGCCGGGCTGCACCAACTATGCGATCGGTGGCGGGGTCATCAACAACGCCGGCTCGGGCCTGAGCGCGGCCGACCCGCGGGGCGTCGGCGTCCAACTGGCCACCGCCGCCGCCGTGGGCTACGACGACGGCGATCTGCTGCTGGTCGATGGCGGTGGCAACGATGCCGCTGACCTGGTCGGCGCCTACCTGAAGGCGGCCACCGACGGCGGCGCCGCCTATGTGGGTATGCTGTCCACAGTGTTGACGCCCGAGCAGGTGGCCGCGGCTGTGGCCGGCGGGTCCACCGGGCTGGCCACGGCCGGCGGTGCCTACATGCAAGGCCTGGCGGACATGCTGTACGCCATGGTCAAGACCCAGGCCTTGGACAAGGGCGCCAAGCGCGTGGCGCTGATCAACATGCCCGGCATCACCAACACGCCGCGCTTCCAGATGGTGCTCGACGGCATCGCTGCGGCCTATGGCGGCGGTGACGCAGGAGCCGCTGCGCGTGCGCAGAGCGAGGCCCTGTTCAAGGGCTGGGTTGAAGCCTTCAATGCGCGTCTGGCGAGCCAGGCGGCCGGCGAGACGCGCGTGGCGCTGGTGGACATCTACACCTCGTTCAACGACGAGGTGGCCCATCCGGACCAGTACAAGCTGAGCAACGTGAAGGACACCGCCTGCCCGGTCACCGGTCTGGGCTCGGACGGTCTGCCCACCTATACCTTTGCCACCTGCACCGATGCCAACCTGGCGGCCAATCCGCCCGCTGGCGTCAGTGGCACCGACTGGTACAAGAACTACCTCTTCTCCGACGGCTTCCACCCGACGCCTTACGGCCACCAGCTGGCCTCGCAGCTGATCGCACGCACCCTGGCCCAGGCGGGCTGGCTGTGATGTCCACTTTCGCAGGAGTCGTCCCCATGTTCCGCACCCCCCGCATCGCCCTCCTGGCAGCTGCGCTGTTGAGCGCCGGCCTGGCCCAGGCCCAATCGGCGGGCACGCTGATCGGCCGCATTGGCGCCACCAGCATCCAGCCCAATACCGAAAGTGGCGACCTGACCGCGCCGTCCTTCCCTGGCACGAAGGCCGATATCGGCAACAGCACCCAGCCGACCGCCGGCCTGACCTGGATGTGGACCGACCACATCTCGCTGGACCTGCCACTGGCCGCCGGCTTCACGCACGAGCTGACTGGTGACGGCGCCATTGCCGGCGTCGGCAAGATCGGCGAGGTCAAGGCGCTGCCGATCACGCTGCTGGCGCAATACCGCTTCCTGGCGCCCGACGCCCGCTGGCGGCCGTATGTGGGCATCGGCCCCACCTATGCGCGCTTCTACAAGGCGAGAGGCACGGCAGCGCTGACGGGCCTGACCGGTGGCTCGCCGACCCAGCCGACCACATTGAAGATGGACTCCAAGTTCACCTTCACGGCCCAGCTCGGTCTGTCGGTGGTGCTGACCGACCAACTGGGCCTCGACGTGGCGGTGATGACCACGCCGCTGAAGACGCGCGCCACGCTGTCCACCGGCCAGACGCTGGACGCCAAGGTCAACCCGACCAGCTACAGCGTCGGCCTGACAATGCGGTTCTGAGCTGCGGACGCCGGTCCCGCTCAGCGGGCTGGCGTGTCGCGGATCGTCCACTGCACCAGCGCGTCCAGCGCCGGGCGGGCGGCGTTGGCGTTGGGGTGGTTGAGCACGGCCACGAGCACGTAGCGTCGGCCGCTGTTCGACAGCACATAGCCGGCCACCGCCGCCACATCGCGCAGCGAGCCGGTCTTCAGGTGGGCGCGGCCGGCAGTGGCGGTGGAGCGGCGCAGGGTGCCGTCTGTACCGCTGATCGGCAATGAACTCATCAGCTCGGACATCACTGGCGAATTCCAGGCCTGCAGCAGCAGCCGCGAAATCAGTGCGGCGCTGACGCGACTCTCGCGCGACAGGCCCGAGCCATTGTCGATCACCACGTCCTTCAGCGCCTCCTCGCCCAGGCGCTCGCGCAACCAGCGGCGCAGGTGCTCGCGCGCGTCCTCGGGGCGCACCGTGGCCCCTGGCGGCAGGCTGCGGGCGGCCAGCGGCAGCGACAGGAACAGCTGCTCGGCCATCACGTTGTTGCTGAACTTGTTGATCTCGCGCACCACCTCGATCAGCGGCGGCGAGGCCTGCTCGAACAGCAGCCGCGCGCCGGCTGGCACGCTGCCGTCACGCACGCTGCCCGACAGCTTGCCGCCCAGTTCGCGCCACAGCTGCTCGACCAGGCGGGCGTTGAAGCCCTTGGGGTCGGGGTGGGCCAGCGGCCAGGCCTTCTCGCCACAGGCGCTGGGATAGGCGCCCGCGAGGCGCAGCCGCGCCGGATCGCCGACGCTGGCCTTGAGCGCGCCTCGCCAGTCCTCGCAGGGACCGCTGGACAGCGGCACGCTGGCGTCCACGCTGTAGCCCGCCAGCGGTGGATCCACCGTCACCAGCGCCTGGCCGCGTGCCGCATCGGGCACGAAGCCCAGCACCAGCGCCTTGTAGTTGAGCATCAGCGCATCGGGGCGCACGTTGTAGGGCCGGCTGGGGTCACCGTCGAACTCGGCAGGCGAGGTCTCGGGCACCGCAAAGGCGCTGCGGTCGAGCACGATGTCGCCGCGGATCTCTCGAACGCCCAGTTGCTGCACGCGACGCAGCAGCAGCCACAGGCGCTCCTGCACCAGCTTGGGGTCGCCGCTGCCGCGGATGGCCAGCGTGCCTTCCAGCACGCCCCCCTGCAGCGTGCCACTGGTGTAGACCGGCGTGGTCCAGGTCCAGGCCGGACCCAGCTGGTCGAGTGCCGCATAGGTGGGCAGCAGCTTGAAGACCGAGGCCGGGTTGACCGGCTGCTGCTCGCCCAGTGCCAGGCGGCGCTGGCCGGTGTCGGCCTCCACCACCAGTGCGGCCAGCGCCGACTCGGGCAGCTTGGCCCGCTGCAGGGCCTGGTGCACTTCGGGCGGCAGGCTGGTTTGGGCACGCAGCGGCGGGGCCAGCAGGGCCAGCAGCAGCGCGCCAACGAGGGTCAGACGGTGCATCGGCCGATGATCGCACGGCTACACTGAGGCCCATGCGCGTCCCCTCGCCGCCCCGCCCCCGATGAAGCTGCTGGCCCTCGACACCGCCACCGAGGCGCTGGCGGTGGCGCTGGCCGACGGCGACTGGGGCCGCGGCATCAACGCCACCGGTGGCGCGCAGGCCTCCTCCACGCTGCTGCCGCAGGTGCTGGCCCTGCTGGCC
>JAFLDI010000284.1 GCA_017302485.1 Burkholderiales bacterium
TCGCACTGGGCTTCGTCGGCGCCAACCCGCCGGAAGGCGCCTGGCTGCTGATCGGCCGCGTGGCGACCGCCTATTACTTCTTCCACTTCCTGATCTTGCTGCCGGTGCTGAGCCGTGTGGAAAAGACGCGCCCGCTGCCTGAGAGCATTTCCCAGGCCGTGCTTGCGAAACACGCCTGAGCGAGGGGGACGTCACAATGAACAAGAAGAACATCCTCGCGGGTCTTGCGCTTGTCGCCGGCCTTGCCATGCCCTCGCTGGCGGCCGCCTCGGCCGGTGGTGAACCGCCGAAGCATCCAGCCCAGGGCTGGCCGCACGAGAAGATCATCGGTGCCCATTACGACCGCGCCGCGGCTCAGCGGGGCTTCCAGATCTACAAGGAAGTGTGCCACGCCTGCCATTCGCTCAAGCTGGTGTCATTCCGCCAGCTCAGCGGCATCGGCTTCAGCGAACCCGAGATCAAGGCCATCGCCGCCAGCTTTACGGTCATGGGCGAACCGGATCCCGATACCGGCGAAGTCGCGGAACGCCCCGGCAAGCCGTTCGATTATATCCCGTCGCCGTTCGCCAATCCCGAAGCAGCGGCCGCTTCCAACAATGGCGCCGTGCCCCCGGATCTTTCGCTGATGGTCAAGGCTCGGGAAGGCGGCGCCAGCTACGTGGACTCGCTGCTGAGCGGCTACCGCGATCCCACCGAGGAAGAGCTGAAGCACGTCGCGGGCGGCAAGATCCCCGACGGCGGTTACTTCAATCCCTACAAGGCCGGTCATGTCATCGCTATGCCGCCGCCACTCTCGGACGGCATCGTGACCTATACCGAAGGTCAGCCGCCGGCCACGGTCGAGCAGATGTCCTATGACGTCTCCACGTTCCTGGCGTGGGCCGCGGAGCCGAAGCTGGAAGAGCGCAAGCGGACGGGTTTCTTCTTCGTTTCGTTCCTTCTGATCCTGTGCGGGTTGCTTTTCGCCAGCTACAGACGCATCTCTAAGCGGGTGCTTGGCCACTAAGGTCGGGCATGCTCCCAGGAGACGCCGGAACGTGATACGCCTCAAGCTTTGCGCCGCCATGCTGGGCGCCCTGGCGTGCGGCGGCAAAGCGCAGTCGGGCCTGGGCGCGCTGTTCCATCCACACCAGCACCGCCACCAGGGCCAGCAGCACCGTGGCCAACTGGGCTGCGGCGTCACGGTCGCCCATCGACAACCAGGCGCGGAAGATGCCCGTGGTGAAGGTGGACAGGCCGAAGTAGGCACCCACGCCGTAGTCGGCCAGGGTTTCCATCAGTGCCAGCGCCACGCCAGCGGCCAGCGCCGGCCGGGCCATCGGCATCGCCACCTGGGTGACCCGCCGCCACCAGCCGGCACCCAGCAGGCGCGCCGCTTCCATCAGTGGGACGCAGCGGTCCGCCAATGCGGCGCGGACCAGCAGATAGGCGTAGGGATACAGGCACAGCACGAACAGCGGTACGGCGCCACCGAGGCTGCGGATATCCGGCCACAGCGCGCCCTGCCAGCCAAATCGCGCACGCAGGGCCGTCTGCACCGGCCCGCTGTATTGGAGCGTGTCGGTCCAGGCATAGGCCAGCACATAGGCCGGCATCGCCATGGGCAGCAGCAGTGCCCAGGACAGCCAGCGGCGTCCGGGAAAGTCGAACAGCGTCACCGCTGCCGCCGTGCTGCCGCCCACCAGCGCCACCCCCAGCGCCACCGCACCCGACAGCAGCAGCGACTGCCCCAGGTAACCGGGAAGCACCGTCGACACCAAGTGCTGCCACAACGCGAGGCCTTCGGCATCCAGCGCCACCCAGCGCGAGACCAGCGCCGCCAGCGGCAGCAGCAACAGGGCGCAAAGCAGGGCAAGCACAAGACGCATGCGCAGCATTCTAATTAGGAATGATTGTCATTCTGATAGGATCCTGCCATGGCATTGCTTCTTGAACGCATTGTGGTGCGCTACCGCGGCGCAGGTGCCACCGGTGGCGACCATGTGGCGGTGCGCGAGGTCTCGCTGGGCCTGGCCGCAGGCGAGATCGGGGTGCTGGTGGGTCCGTCGGGCTGCGGCAAGACCTCGCTGCTGCGCGCTGTGGCGGGCCTGGAGCCGCTGGCTGGTGGCGTGATCCGGCTGGCCGGCGACGTTGTGTCCGATGCGCACAGGCACCTGCACCGGCCCGCCGAACTGCGGCGGGTGGGCATGGTGTTTCAGGACTACGCGCTGTTTCCGCACCTGGATGTGGCAGGCAACGTCGGCTTTGGTCTGCGTCAGTTGGGCCGCGCAGAGCGCACCCAGCGTGTGGCTGAGATGCTGGAACTGGTGGGCCTGCCCGGTGAAGCCGGCAAGATGCCGCACCAGTTGTCCGGCGGCCAGCAGCAGCGCGTGGCGCTGGCGCGCGCACTGGCGCCGGCGCCGCGACTGTTGCTGCTGGACGAGGCTTTTTCAGCGCTGGACGTGGAACTGCGCGAGCGCCTGGCCCATGAGGTGCGCGCCATCCTCAAGGTCAGCGGCACCGCAGCGCTGGTGGTCACGCACGACCAGATGGAGGCCTTCGCGCTGGCCGATCGCCTGGGGGTCATGAACGACGGCCACCTGGAGCAGTGGGACCGTCCCTACGACCTGTACCACCGCCCGGCCACGCGCTTCGTGGCGGACTTCGTCGGCCATGGGGTGCTGGCGCCGGCGCGCATCGTCGCCACCTCACAGGGTCCGCGCGTCGACACGCCCCTGGGCCTGCTCGCCGATGCGGCCGAGTGCCCGCTGCCCGATGCCTACCCAGGCGGCGAGTGCCTGGTGCTGCTGCGCGCCGACGACATCGAGCACGACGACGCAGCGCCGGTGCGCGCGCGCATCCGCCGCCGCGACTTCCGTGGTGCCGAGTTCCTCTACACGTTGGAGCTGGCCGATGGACTGGAGGTGCTGGCCCATGTGCCCTCGCACCATGACCATGCTCCGGGCGAGTGGATCGGCATCCGGCCGCGGGTCGAGCATGTCGTGACCTTCCCGCGCTGAGGGTCGCTTCACATTTCTTCACGCCACGGCCAAGCGGGGCCAACGGCGGGGCCGCAGCATGAAGCCCATCGCCTGCCAGGAGACCCCGATGACCTATGCTTCGGCCCAGACCTTTCCCGCCCGTCAGCGTTCTTCGCTGCGGGCCGACGAGATGCTGCCTGCCCGCCTGCTCCTGATCGACGACGACAGCCGCCTGACCGCCATGGTCGGCGACTACCTTCGCGGCCACGGCTACGAAGTGGACACCGCGGCCTCGCTGGCTGAAGGCCGCGAGCGCCTGCGGCGCGGGCTCTACGACGGCCTGGTCCTTGACCTGATGCTGCCCGACGGCAACGGCCTGGACATGACGCGCGAGTTGCGTGCCGATGCCCGCACCCGCCGCCTGCCGCTGCTGATGCTCACCGCCCGTGGCGAGCCGATGGACCGCATCCTCGGCCTGGAGATCGGCGCCGATGACTACCTGCCCAAGCCGTTCGAGCCGCGCGAGCTGCTGGCCCGCATCAAGGCCTTGCTGCGCCGCGCCACGCCGGAGACCCAGCCTGACGAGGTGATGGCCTTCGGGCGCCTGGAGATTGACCTGGGGGCGCGCGAGGCACGCCTGGACGGCCAGCGCTGCGACCTCACCGGCCACCAGTTCGACCTGCTGGTGGTGCTGGCGCAGAGCGCCGGCCGGGTGCTGTCGCGCGATCAGATCATGGATGCGCTCAAGGGCCATCCGCTGGAGGCCTTTGATCGGTCGATCGATGTCCACGTCTCGCGCATCCGTGCCGTGATCGAAGACGACCCCAAGAGCCCCAAGCGGGTGCTGACCGTGCGCGGCACCGGCTATCTCTTTGCCCGCAGGCAGGACGGCGAATAGGGCCGTGAAGACGCTCTACCTGCGCATCTGGCTGACCGTGGTGGCCGCACTGGCGCTGTTTGCGCTGGCAGCAGGCTGGGCGGTGCAGTATCACCTGGAGCAGGAGCGCGCCCAGTTCGAGCGCCGCATCACCGAGCGCATCGCCAGCTGGGCCGAACTGATCGAGAACGCGTTGCCCGAAGCCGATGCGCCGGAGACGGTCCAGGGCGCCATGCTGGCCGAGTGGTCACAGCGCCTGCGTGTGCCGCTGGCCCTGGACGCGGCCGATGGCCGCCGCATTGCCACCACCGAGAGCTTTCTGCGCCGCGAGTCGGCCAACCATGGCGAGCGGCCACGCAACGCCATGCCGACCCGGCTCGACGACGGCCGTACGTTGTGGCTGGTGCGTCCCAGCCTGGACCGCTTGCGGCGCGAGGATTCGGGCCGGCAGCAGCGTCCGCCCGACGGCCTTGAGGGCCCAGCGAGCCCGCCGGAGCCGCCCGAGTTCCGATCGGGTCCGCCAGGTGAGCCTCCCGGCGGCGCGCGTGGTCCCCATGCTGACTTCCATGTCGATGGCCCGCCACCCTGGTGGCGGCTGGTGCTGCCGCGCGAGTGGCCGGCCAGCGCGGCCCTGGCCGGACGCCGGGTTTCCGGGGCGAGGGTGCGGCGGTAGCGGTCGCGGACGGGCGCGACGATGAGCATGTAGGGGCTTTCCTCGCCGGGGCGGAGGTCGAAGATGTCGGCGGCGCGTTCCTGGAGGACGATGGGGGCGAAGGGGCGGAAGCTTTCGCGGAACTTGATCTTCAGGTTCATCGTCGCCTGCATGGTGGTGTTGCGGGCGTCGCCGAGGATGCTGCGGGCGCCGAGGGCGCGGGGGCCGAACTCCATGCGGCCATGGAACCAGCCGATGATCTTGCCTTCGGCGAGGAGGGCCGCGACGCGCTGGAGGAGCGCGGCTTCGTCGGGGACATGGTGGAAGGGCAGCTGGGCTTCGCGGAGGGAGGCTTC
>JAFLDI010000285.1 GCA_017302485.1 Burkholderiales bacterium
GAGGATCAAGCGAGCTGGGCCTTCACCTTGTCGACGATGGCAGCAAACGCGGCCGGATCGTGGATCGCCATGTCCGACAGCACCTTGCGGTCCAGGTCGATCTGGGCCTTCTTCAGGCCGGCGATGAACTTGCTGTAGGTCAGACCCAGACCACGCGTGGCGGCGTTGATACGGGCGATCCACAGCTGGCGGAAGACGCGCTTCTTGGTGCGGCGGTCACGGTAGGCGTACTGACCCGCCTTCATCACCGCCTGCTTGGCGATGCGGAAGACGTTCTTGCGGCGGCCGCGGAAGCCCTTCGCCAGGGCCAGGATCTTCTTGTGACGAGCGCGGGCGGTAACACCACGTTTGACGCGAGGCATGTTGTGACTCCTTCGTTAGTGGTGATTACAGACCGGCGAACGGCAGCATCTGTGCCATGTGACCCATGTTGGTCTCATGCACATTGGCTGCACCACGCAGGTGACGCTTGTTCTTGGTGGTCTTCTTGGTCAGGATGTGACGCTTGAAGGCTTGGCCGCGCTTGACGGTGCCACCCGGGCGGACGCGGAAGCGCTTCTTGGCGCTGCTCTTGGTCTTCATCTTGGGCATGTGATGCTCCTTATCAATGACCTCTGCTGGGCGGCCCCACGGGCGTGGTGCACTTGATGGCCTGCAGCGGCTTTTCTTCATCGCCCCGGTGACCAGACCGGGGCGTGAAACCTCATGACTTCTTCTTCGGTGCCAGCACCATGATCATCTGGCGGCCTTCGAGCTTGGGCATGTGCTCGACCACCGCCACATCCGCCAGTTCGTCGCGGATGCGCTCCAGCAGGCGCATGCCGATGTCCTGGTGGGTGATCTCACGGCCCCGGAAGCGCAACGTGACCTTGCCCTTGTCGCCGTCCTCGGCGATGAAGCGGCGCAGGTTGCGCATCTTGATGTTGTAGTCGCCCTCGTCGGTACCCGGCCGGAACTTGACTTCCTTGACCTCGATGACCTTTTGCTTGGACTTGGCTTCCGCGGCGCGCTTTTGCTCCTGGTACTTGAACTTGCCGTAGTCCATCAGCCGGCACACCGGCGGATCGGCCTGGGCCGCGATCTCAACCAGATCCACGTCATGCTCCGCCGACAAGCGCAGCGCCTCCTGGATGCTGACGATGCCCAGGGGCTCGTTCTCGGGCCCGTTCAGGCGCACGGAGGAAGCGGTGATCTCGCGGTTCAGTCGGTGCTTGCGCTCGACATTGGGAATCCGGCGGTCGAGAAAGGTAGCGATGGTTCAAACCCCTGCAACAGGCCCCGAGGCAAGAACGGAGCCCGACACAAAAACTCTGGAGCGCAAAAAAGCCGAGGCGTCCTCAGACCTTGGTTGCGATGTCGGCCGCGAGCTTCGCAAGGAAGTCGCTGACCGGCATCACGCCCAGATCCTGGTTGCCTCGGGCGCGCACCGCGACGGCCCCGCTTGCCTTCTCCTTGTCACCAATGACCAGGATGAACGGGACCTTCTGCATTGAATGCTCGCGGATTTTATACGTGATTTTCTCGTTGCGCAAATCCGCCTGGGCCCTAACTCCTTGTTTTTGCAGCGTTTTCACCACTTCCTGCACAGCATCGGCCTGTGCATCGGTGATGTTGGCCACCACCACCTGGGTCGGCGCCAGCCACAGCGGCAGCGCGCCGGCATGCTGCTCGATCAGGATGCCGATGAAACGCTCCAGGCTGCCGACGATGGCGCGGTGCAGCATGACCGGGTGGCGGCGGCTGCCGTCCTCGGCCACGTACTCGGCGCCCAGGCGCTCGGCCATGAAGAAATCGACCTGCATCGTGCCGCACTGCCACTGGCGGCCCAGCGCGTCCTTCAGCGTGTACTCGATCTTCGGGCCGTAGAAGGCGCCGTCGCCCGGCGAGACGACGAAGTCCACGCCGCTCTGGCGCAGGCTTTCCATCAGCGCGTGCTCGGCCTTGTCCCAGGCCTCCTCGCTGCCGATGCGCTGCTCGGGGCGGGTGGCCACCTTGTAGAGGATCTCGGTGAAGCCAAAGTCCCGGTAGACCTTCTGCAGCAGCGTGGTGTAGGCCAGGCACTCGGGCAGGATCATGTCCTCGGTGCAGAAGATGTGGCCATCGTCCTGCGTGAAGCCGCGCACCCGCATGATGCCGTGCAGGCCACCGGTGGGCTCGTTGCGGTGGCACTGGCCGAATTCGCCAAAGCGCAGCGGCAGGTCGCGGTAGCTCTTGATGCCCTGCTTGAAGATCAGGATGTGGCCGGGGCAGTTCATCGGCTTGAGCGCGTAGTCGCGCTTCTCCGATTCCGTCGTGAACATGTTCTCGCGGTACTTCTGCCAGTGGCCGGTCTTCTCCCACAGGCCCTGGTCCAGCAGCTGCGGACCCTTGACCTCCTGGTAGCCGTTGTCGCGGTAGACGCGGCGCATGGTCTGCTCCACCTCCTGCCACACGGCCCAGCCCTTGGGGTGCCAGAACACCGTGCCGGGGCTGTGCTCGTCGATGTGGAACAGGTCCAGCTCGCGGCCCAGGCGGCGGTGGTCACGCTTCTCGGCCTCCTCCAGCATGGTCAGGTACTGCTGCAGCTCTTCCTTGGTGGCCCAGGCGGTGCCGTAGACGCGCTGCAGCATCTCGTTGCGGTGGTCGCCGCGCCAGTAGGCGCCGGCCACCTTCATCAGCTTGAAGTGCTTGAGCTTGCCGGTACTGGGCACGTGCGGGCCGCGGCACAGGTCCTCGAAAGCACCTTCGCGGTACAGCGACACCTCCTGGTCGGCCGGGATGCTGCCGATGATCTCGGCCTTGTAGTGCTCGCCCAGGCCCTTGAAGTAGGCCACGGCCTCGTCGCGCGGCAGCACGCGGCGCACCACCGGCTCGTCCTTCTTGGCCAGCTCGGCCATCTTCTTCTCGATGGCGGCCAGGTCCTCGGGCGTGAACGGGCGTTTGTAGGAGAAGTCGTAATAGAAGCCGTTGTCGATCACCGGGCCGATCGTGACCTGGGCGTCCGGGAACAGTTCCTTGACCGCGTAGGCCAGCAGGTGGGCGGTGGAATGGCGGATCAGCTCCAGCCCTTCGGGCTGCTTGTCGGTGACGATGGCCAGCGCGCTGTCCTGCTCCAGCAGGAAGCTGGTGTCCACCAGACGCGCGTCCGCGCCGCTGCCCACCTTGCCGCCCAGCGCGGCCTTGGCCAGGCCGGTGCCGATCGAGGCGGCCACGTCGGCCACGGTCAGGGGGGCCGGGTACTCGCGTTTCGAGCCATCAGGCAGCGTGATCGTGATCATGGGAAACATCCTTCGGAAAAGAAAAAAGCGCGGCTGATGCAGCCGCGCTTTCTTCAGGAACAGGGGTGACGTGGGGTCGTGTGTATTCCAGCCGCGGCCGACTAAACCTCAGTGACGAAGGTCGTAGTTCGCGGTGTCATAACCCGTCGCGCCTTTCTCAGCTCTTGTGGAGGGGAATGCGCCATTGTAGCGCCCCCTGAACAGCATCAATAGCGACGCACCGACTGGCCATCCACCACCACCCGGTCACCCGGCTTCAGGTCGCCCAGCTGGGCCAGATTGAAGGTGCGCATCTGGCCGCCATCGATCTCGACCTGCACCCGGTAACGGCCGGCCGGCTGGGTGTTGTGGTGCTCGATCTCATTGCCGGCAATCGCCCCGCCGATGGCGCCAACGATGGTGCCGGTGGTGCGCCCCTCGCTGGACCCCCCGAGCTGACGACCGACGACCGCGCCCACGACACCGCCGATCAAGGCGCCTGCACCGCTGGTGCTCTGGCGGCTGGAGACGTCCTCGATGCTGCGGATGACACCGTATTGCAGTCCGGCACGCTGCCCCGACCAGGTGCCGTTCTCCTCGTAGACCGGTTTCTGGCGCGGATTGGCACAGGCTGCCAGCAGGCCGGCACAGACGATGACGGTGGACAGACGGATCAGGCGGTTACTCATCGCGAAGGCTTCCATTGACGGCTCGACGGGCCGCTCATGCGGGTTCAACGCCGCAGCCAGCGATCCGGTTGGCTGAAGATGTAACCGACGGTTCACCCCCCCGCCGACAGCGGATCGATCGGCAAAGGGCGCCCCCCCAGGGCAGCCTCGGCGAACTCGTCGGCCAGACGCCGGCTGGCATCGATGGCTGAGCGCCATCGGCGCATGCGGCCCGGCAGGTCGTCACCGAAGGTCTGAAAGTCGGCACGGTCAGGCAGTTTGCCGCCAGGAAGGCTGGCGACCCATTCGGCCGAGGGGACCAGCAGCACCACACGGTCGAGGGCCGCTGTGGCCCGATGGCGGCGCTTGAGCAGCTTGTCGAGCCAGCCAGGCACCACGCTGGGCTGGAAGTGCGGGTACAGCACCAGGCCGTCGCCGACCAACTGGTCGTAGCGCAGATGCAGGTGGTAGTCCGTGATGCCGCCATCCCAGTAGGCGCCGGCAGGAGCCCCGGGAATGTCGTGCACGGCCTGCAGCCAGAAAGGGATCGAGCAGCTCGCCAGCACCGCCGGCTGCAGATTGCGGGCGTCCAGCGCCACCTGCCGACTGCGGAAGTCGTGCAGGGGCAGCGGCAACGGGTCGCGCGGATCGGAAAACACCACCCGCTCCAGCCAGCCGCCCAGCGCGCGCCGGCTGGCCAGGTTGCTGACGAAGGCAGCGCCGTAGCCCAGCGGCGTTCGCAGCCGGCCCTCACGGTTCAGCAGGTGACGCCCGCGGCTGGTGAACACATGCAGACGTCGGCGCGGGTGCGAGAGCAGTTCATCGGCCGCCTGGGTCACATGCGGCGCCAGTGTCTGGTTGAACACGGCGCTGACCGTGGCCGCCGAAGGCGGTTTGCCAGGCGCGTGGGGGTACTCCTGCGCCACGTAGTCCTCGGCCAACCGGACCAGGGCCGCATCCGCATCCGCCCGGCAGGCCGCCACCATACGCCAGGCACCG
>JAFLDI010000286.1 GCA_017302485.1 Burkholderiales bacterium
ATCGTCAGGAGGGCATGGTCGGGATGAGCGACACCGCCGCGCGGGTCGATCCGTCCCGCGCAGTGTGTCGCATGAACCAGGGGGCTGGCACGCGGCCGGCCCCGCGATCGATCAGAACTTGTAGCCGATCGCCAGCCGCACGGTGCGCGGATCGCCGCGCATCGCGTTCGGCTTGCCCAGGTTCAGGTTGTCGCCGCCCACTTCGTTCTTCTGACCGCCGGGTGCCACCGGGCCGCCACCCCAGTCGTCGAAGCCGCCGTAGTTGGCGACATTGAACAGGTTCAGCACATCCAGTCGCAGCGAGGCCTTGCCCAGGCCCAGCGAGAAGTCCTTGGCCAGGCCCACGTCGATCTGGCGGAAACTGGGCGAGTCACCCTCGACCGAGACGCACTGGTTCCAGCCGTTGGCGCAGCTGGTGATGCGCCGCGGCTTGCCGCTGCCCCAGGTCATCTTGCCCGACAGCGTGAGGCCCCAGGGCAGCAGCGTGTCCGTCAGGCCGGCCAACACCACGCGGTGCTTGTCGACCAGCGTGGACGGGTTCCAGCCGCGCGCACCGGTGCGGCCGTAGGTCCAGTCGAAGATGTCGTTGTTCCACTCGCGGCTGGTGGTCTCGGCGTCGCTGTAGGTGTAGGCCACGTTGACGGCCCAGCCCGAGCTGCGGGTGTAGGGCTTCTCGGCCTTGAGCAGCAGCGCGGTGGTGCGCGTCTCGCCGACGAAGTCGCCCAGGATCAGCGTGCCAAAGCCATTCGGGCCGCCCCACAGCGGGTCGATCGGGCTTTGCGTGCCGTAGCCGCCGTTGGGGTCGCGGTTGCCACCGAACCAGATGAACTGGTTCTTGGCGTCGATTCGGCTGAGCGCCACCTCGGCATTCCAGTCGGCCACCGCCTGGCGCAAGCCCACGCTGAGCTGGTCGGCGTAAGGCATCTTGAAGTCGTTGCGGATCAGCCAGATCTCGCCGCCGGCCTGCTTGTTCTTCTGCAGCTCGTCCAGCGCGTGGTTGGCCATGGTGCGGTCATAGCTGCGACCATAGCCGCCGAAGAGCACCGTGGCCTTGTCGCCGAAGACGTCGAACGAGGCGCCCAGGCGCGGCGCGATCGCACCCTTGAAGGTCTTGCGCGAGCTGCCGGTGGAGATGTAGTCGGCGATGGTGATGCCGCCCTTGGCCAGCGACTCGGCGTAGGTCTGTCCCGCCGGCGCGGTGATGCCGCCGATCGTGCGACCGTCCACCGCGTACAGCGCGGTCACCCGATCTGCCGGCGTGACGTAGCTGTTGTTGAGCATGTTGCTCTCGTAGTCCCAGCGCAGGCCCAGGTTCAGCTCGAGCTGCTTGCTGACGGTGATGTCGTCCTGCAGGTACAGGCCCAGCTGGCGGTTGCTGAAGGACACGTCGGCGCCGGGAATGGCGGCACGGATACGGCACTGGTCGCTTTCCAGTCCACCGTTGATGATGTTGGTGCCGGTGCAGGTGCTGCCGTTGTAGTAGGGCAGGCCGGTCGTGGTGTCGACCACCGTCTCGACCGTGTCGACGCTGAAGGCCGTTCCTGACAGCTCGTACTTCATGTTCTTCAGCTTGAGACCGCCCTTGATGACATGGCCGCTCAGGCCGGTCCAGGTCAGGTCCTCGCTGATGAACATGCCCTTCTGTGCGCGGTCCTGCGCGTCGGGCGAGCCGCCCACGAAGGCGATGTCGTTGACGTTGCGCAGCTCGTTGGTGGGCGAGTACTTGTACTTGATGAAGGCCGTGGTGGCGTTGGAATGGGGGTTCCAGTTGTAGTCCTCATAGCCCACGCGTGCCTCGCTGAGCCAGTCGCCGCGCGCCCACTCGTGCTTGAGATCGACCCCGGTGGAGTCGTTGCTGCGGTTCTTCATGTTGTCCGGGGCACTCAGGCGCTTGTCCTCGGGCAGCAGGTCGGACTCGCGGCGCAGCTTCAGGCTGAAGGTCAGCTTGTTCTCGTCGTCGACCTGCGCGTCGATCTTGCCGAACACCAGGTGCTCGCGGAACCGGCTGACCTGGTTGCCCTGGGCGCCCTTGAGCGCCGGAATCACGCCCGCGTCCGGGTACTTGTCCAGGTTTTGTGGCACGAACTGGCGAGAGTCGTCGATGTTCTTGCCGTCGTAGGCGACAAAGAAGTGCACCTGATCGGTCTTGATCGGGCCACCCAGGCTGAAGCCGTACTCGGACTTCGACGAGCCGGGCAGCTTCACGCCTGCAGCCTCGTTGGCCTGCTCGAAGGGGGTCATGGCGCGCCAGCTGGTGCATGTGCGGTCGATGTAGGCCTCGCCATGCAGTTCGTTGGTGCCCGACTTGGTGATGGCCGTCACCGCGGCGCTGCTGACCTGGTCGAACTCGGCCTTGTAGTTCTGCGTCAGTACCTTGTACTCGGCGATGGCCGACTGCGGGAAGGGGTTGCCGCGCGAGCTGTCCTGTCCGGTCAGGCCACCGCGCAGGATGTTGTTCTTCTGGCCCACGCCGTCGATGAAGACGTTGACGTGGTCAAAGTTCTGCGAGCCGGCCTGGATGCTGGAGTTGCCGTTGCCGTCCGAGTTGAAGGCCACGCCCGGGGCCAGGTCGGCCGAGCTGAGGAAGTTGCGGCTGGTCTGCGGCATCGCCTCGATCATGCGGCGCGACACCAGGGTACCGACCTGCGAGTCCTTCACCGCTTGGCGGTTGGCGCTGCCGATGATGGTGACCTGCTGACTGGCGCCCGGTGCGTTCAGGTCCAGCGAGGCGGTCTCACCCACCTGCAACTCGACCTCGTTGCCGCCCTGGCCGCCGACGCGGATCTCGTAACGCCCCGGCGCCAGCCCGCTGAGCACATAGCTGCCGTCGGCGCGCGTGGCGGTGCGGTAGGTGTTGCCGTTGTCCTTGCTCACCGCCACCACCGGCACGCCGGCCTGGGCGGCGGCGGCACCGGCGTTGACCTGACCCTTGAGGGTGGAGGTGCTCAGCTGCGCCTGGGCAGTGCCGGCCAGCGCCAGCACGACCGCGGCGGCCAATGCGTGCCTGTGGAAACCTTTTCTCGGTTGTGTCATCGGGATGTCTCCGGGTGTTGTGGTGGTGAGTGGAACGGGAGAGAAGGCGTCAGTGCGGCCCGGACGGGCCGACCGACGGGGCGCCTGCGTGGCGCCCGGCGACGGGAGAGGGGACGTGGCAGCTCTGGCGGACCACCAGCTCGGCGCGCAGCGTCTGGCGCGCGGGCACCGGCTTGTCGGGCGATTCGATCGCCCCGGCCAGCGCCTCCAGCGCCAGCGTGCCCAGCTCGACGATGGGCACACGCACCGTGGTCAGCGCCGGCTGCACATAGCGCACGATGGGCACGTCGTCGAAGCCGGCCAGCGCGATGTCCTGCGGCACCTTCAGCCCGGCGTCGCGCAGGGCGCCCAGGCAGCCCAGGGCCATCATGTCGTTGGCGGCGAACACGGCCGAGGGCCGGGCCGACAGCGCGGCCAGCAACTGGCCCGCGCGGCGTCCGGCGTCCTCGGTGAAGTCGCCGGGCAGCACCTGCTCGGTGGCGCCGGGCAACTCCTTGGCCAAGGCTTCGCGGTAGCCGGCCAGGCGCTCGGCGGCCTCGTGGTTGTGCTCGGGACCGGCGATGAATGCGATGTGGCGGTGGCCACAGGCTGCCAGGTGGCGCACCATGGCGCGCGCGCCGCCTCGGTTGTCCACTTCGAAGGCGGCCAGCTTCTGTTCGCCGGGGCGGGTGTTGATCAGCACCGCCGGCAGGCCTGGGGCGAGGCTGGCCTCCAACTGGCGGCCATCGCCCTGCGGCGACATCAGCAGCAGGCCGTCGACGCGGCCGTGCATCGCCCGCAGTGCGGCCACGGCCTCCTGCATGTCGCCGTGCGAGCTGGACAACAGCAGGTGCAGGCCGCGCGCGCGGGCGGCCAGGTCGATGCCGCGGATCAGCTCGGAGAAGTACTCGCCGTGCAGGTCGGGCAGCAGGGCGCCGATGGTGTGGGTGCGGCGCGTGATCAGGCTGCGCGCCGCGCTGGAAGGCGTGAAGCGCAACTCGGCCGCAACCTTGTGGATGCGCGCCCGCGTTTCGGGCGTGACGCTGGGGTGGCCATTGAGCGCGCGCGAGACGGTGGCCACCGAGACCTGGGCCTCACGGGCGACGTCCTTGATGGTCACGGCCATGGCGTGCTCCTCACAGGGCGTTGGCGGCGATCACCGCGGCATAGGCCAGCGCGCTGGCCTTGGGGGTGCGGCGCTGGGTGGCGTAATCCACATGCAGCAGGCCGAAGCGCTTGGAATAGCCATGCGCCCATTCGAGGTTGTCCAGCAGGGACCAGGCGTAGTAGCCGCGCACGTCGACACCCGCGCCGATCGCCGCGTGCACCGCGGCCAGGTGCTTGTGCAGGGTCTGGGTCCGCAGCGGGTCGGGCAACGGGTCAACCTCGGCGCTGGGGGGATCGAAGAAGGCCGAGCCGTTCTCGGTGACGTAGATCGGCAGGTCGCCGTAGCGGTTCTTCACCCAGGTGAGGGTGTCGGTGAGGCCGCGCGGGTAGACCTCCCAGGCCGTCTCGGTGTGCAGCGCGCCGCGCTGGGGCACTGCGCTGGCGCGCTGCGGCCAGGCCGACTCGTCGGCGCGCACCACGCTGCGGGTGTAGTAGTTGATACCCAGCCAGTCAATGGGCTCGCGGATCACCGCCATCTGCTCGGCCGGTCGCAGGGCGGGCCAGGCCTCGCCGAAAACCTCGACCAGTTCCTCGGCGTGGGTGCCCCTGAACACCGGGTCCAGGTACTGCCGGTTCATGTAGGCCTCGGCGCGCAGCGTGGCGGCCAGATCCGCCGGGCTGTGGCTGGCCGGGTACTTCG
>JAFLDI010000287.1 GCA_017302485.1 Burkholderiales bacterium
GCTGGGGCCCAGGGCCTCCAGCGCATAGGGCACCAGACCGGGCGTGATGTCGGCCGGCGCGCGGCCGATCAGGCGCTTGGCCGAGGCGATGGTGTTGAGCGGGTCCTCGGCCGCCAGCGCCTGCGCGTCGGCGCCCACGGTGACAGCGCCGTCGGCGGCGTAGTGGACGACGCTGGGCAGCAGCAGCCGGCCCGCCTCGTCGCCCAGCACCACCGGTACGCCGCTGCGCAGCGTAGCCACCAACGAGTGGGTGGTGCCCAGGTCGATGCCCACCGCCAGCCGGTGCTGGTGCGGTGCCGCCGCCCGGCCGGGTTCAGCGATCTGCAGCAGCGCCATTCATCGCTCCGAAAAAGGTGGGGGGATGTCCCGCCGACCACATGCCGCGCCGCCGCCTCCCCAACCCGGTCCCAGCCGTGGATCCGGCTTCTCCGGTCCACCGGCTGAGCCCCCGGGGGGTGGCGAGCGCCAGCGAGCCTGGGGGCTTCATCACACTGCAAAGGACTCGCCGCAGCCGCAGTTGGCGCTGGCGTTCGGGTTATGGAACTTGAAGCCCTCGTTCAGCCCTTCGCGCACCCAATCGAGCTGGGTGCCGTCGACCAACGGCAGGCTGTGCGCGTCCACCAGCAGCGACACACCCTCGGTCTCGAAGACCTGGTCATCGGCATTGGCGGCGTCAGCAAACTCCAGCGCATAGGCGTAGCCCGAACAGCCGCTGGTCTTGACGGCGATGCGCAGGCCCACGCCGCTGCCGCGCTGCGTGAGCGCCTTGCGGATCTGGTGGGCGGCCTTGGGGGTGACGGACAGCGACATGGCGGACCTCCGGCGTGGTCA
The DNA here is from genome assembly GCA_017302485.1 of Burkholderiales bacterium. GTDB lineage: Bacteria > Pseudomonadota > Gammaproteobacteria > Burkholderiales > Burkholderiaceae_C > Ideonella. The sequence continues at coordinate 832 of JAFLDI010000287.1, forward strand.
GACCGAGAACGAGCTGCCGCAGCCACAGGTGCTGCTGGCGTTGGGGTTGCGGATGACGAAGCGCGAGCCTTCCAGGCTGTCCTCGTAGTCGATTTCGGCACCCACCAGGTACTGCAGGCTCATCGCGTCCACCAGTACACGAATGCCGCCGCGGCTGACCTCGTGGTCGTCGGGCTTGGGCGCGTCGTCGAAGGCGAAGCCGTACTGGAAGCCGGAGCAGCCGCCGCCGGTGACGAAGATGCGCAGGCGCAGCTCGGGATCGTTTTCCTCGGCCAGCATGGTGGCGACCTTGTCGACCACCGCGTCGCTGAGGTTCAGCGGCGGCTGGCCATCGGCAAAGCTGGGCAGTGCCGGCGGCGCGGTCATGGTGGCAGAGGTGGCGCAGCTGGCGCCGTTGGGTTGCGATTGGCAGGCCATGGGCGGATCTCCAGACAGGTTCAATGGGTGGGGGCGCAGGCCGGGTGCTCGACGGGCTCGCCCAGCTTGGCGCGGTAGTCGCTGACCGCCGCCTTGATGGCGTCCTCGGCCAGGATGGAGCAGTGGATCTTCACCGGCGGCAGCGCCAGCTCCTCGGCGATCTGGGTGTTCTTGATGGCCAGCGCCTGATCCAGCGTCTTGCCCTTGACCCACTCGGTGACCAGCGAGCTGCTGGCGATGGCCGAGCCGCAGCCATAGGTCTTGAAGCGCGCGTCCTCGATCACGCCGGTGGCCGGGTTGACCTTGATCTGCAGCTTCATCACGTCGCCGCAGGCCGGGGCGCCGACCATGCCGGTGCCGACGCCGGCATCGGCGGCCTCGAAGCCGCCGACGTTGCGGGGGTTCTCGTAGTGGTCGATGACCTTGTCGCTGTATGCCATGGTGCGGTCCTTGAAGTGATCAGTTCTGGCGTCCTTGCGGGGCCAGCGCCGGGCCGCTCCCAAGCGGCCCCGCCAACCCCCTCGGGGGGTGGTCTGCGGTACCCCGCAGACCGGGGGTCAGTGTTCTGCCCACTGCACGGACGCGAGGTCGATGCCGGCCAGGTGCATGTCCCACAGCGGGCTCAGGGCACGCAGGCGCTCGACGGTGGCGCGCACGCGCGCGGCAGCGGCGTCGATCTCGGCCTCGGTGGTGAAGCGGCCGATCGAGAAGCGGATCGAGCTGTGCGCCACCTCGTCGGACAGACCCAGCGCGCGCAGCACATAGCTGGGCTCCAGGCTGGCCGAGGTGCAGGCCGAGCCGGAGGACACCGCCACGCCCTTGATGCCCATCAGCAGCGACTCGCCCTCGACGAAGGTGAAGCTGAGGTTGAGGTTGTGCGGCACGCGCTGCGTCAGGTGGCCGTTGACCAGCACCTCGGGGATGTCCTGCAGCTGGCCCAGCAGGCGCTGCTGCAGCGTGCGGATGCGCTCGTTCTCGGTGGCCATGCCGGCGCGCGCGAGGCGGTAGGCCTCACCCATGCCGACGATCTGGTGCGTGGCCAGCGTGCCCGAGCGCATGCCGCGTTCGTGGCCACCGCCGTGCATCTGCGCCTCGATGCGCACGCGCGGCTTGCGCCGCACATACAGCGCGCCAATGCCCTTGGGACCGTAGGTCTTGTGGGCTGACAGGCTCATCAGGTCGATGCACTGCGTGGCCATGTCCAGCGGGATCTTGCCGCTGGCCTGGGCGGCGTCCACATGGAACAGGATGCCGCGCTCGCGCAGCAGCGCGCCGATCGCCGTGATGTCCTGCACCACGCCGATCTCGTTGTTGACCGCCATCACCGAGACCAGGAGGGTGTCGGGGCGGATCGCCGCCTTCAGCACCTCGATGTCGAGCAGGCCGTCGGGTTGCACCGGCAGATAGCTGACCTCGAAGCCCTGGCGCTCCAGCTCGCGCATCGTGTCGAGCACCGCCTTGTGCTCGGTCTGCAGCGTGATCAGGTGGCGACCCTTGGCCTGGTGGAACTGGGCGGCACCTTTGATCGCCAGGTTGTTGGACTCGGTAGCGCCGCTGGTCCAGACGATCTCGCGCGGGTCGGCACCGATCAGCGCGGCCACCTGCTCACGGGCGATCTCCACCGCCTCCTCGGCGGCCCAGCCGAAGGCGTGGCTGCGCGAGGCCGGGTTGCCGAACTGCTCGTACAGGTACGGCAACATGGCCTGCACCACCCGTGGGTCCACCGGCGTGGTGGCGGCGTAGTCCAGGTAGATCGGCTTGGCGGTGTCCATCGAAGGCTCCCTCGGGCCCACGGCCCGCGACGCAGGGCTCACCGCAACTGGCGTGCCAGACCCCGCAACACGCCGCAAGTGCTTGATTTGGCGACGAAGCCACCGTGCCGGGCGGGCGCTGGCCTGTCCACGAACTGTGGGATTTGTCAGTTCCTCGACGTCTTTCACGCAGTTGCGCAAGCGCAACCAACGTGCGCAGTCCGACAAGTGGGTCCACAATCAGACAGAGGAGTTCTCCGCCCCCACGAATGATTGCTTTCCTGGAGCGCCTGCCCGTCGAAGCCTGGTCCGTGAGCAGCGGTGTCGGGGCCGTTCTGGTGTTGGCGATGGGCGGGGCCTGCCTGCACCTGTGGTGGCGGGACCGCGAGCCCGGCCTGTGGCAGCTGGGCGTGGCGGCGCTGGCCATCTCGCTGTTCTACGGCCTGGACGCCTCGCACCTCAACAAGCCGCAGGGGCCGATGATCGCGCCCATGGTGGGCCTGCCGATCCTGATGCTGGTAGCCATCGGTTTCTGGACCGCCGGCATGGCCAAGGTGCTTGGCCTGCCCGGCGGCTGGCGCAGCCCGCTGCTGCCCATGCTGTTGCTGCCGCCCGTGGCGGCCAGCCTGCCGCTGATGGCTGGCGTGCCCTTGCCGCGGAGTTCCAGCAACATCGTGCTGACGGCTGTCTTCATCGGTGTGGCGGGCCTGGCCTGGCGGCAGCGGCAGCGCGAGCCGGGTGCCGGCCATGGCTGGGTTGCGCTGACCGTCGGCGCGATCCCGGCACTGGCCCTGCTGGTGCATTTCAGCGGCGCGGTCTCGTTCGCGCTGCGTTACCTGGTCATGGCGCCGCTGGCCGTGTCCTACCTGACGGTGCTGATCGTCACTCTGCGCCGGCGCAGCCAGGCGCTGCAGCGCGAGATCGACCGCCGCCGCAGCGCCGAGGTGGCGATGGAGACGCTCAACGCCTCGCTCGAACGCAGCGTGCAGCAGCGCACCGCCGACCTGCACGACATGGTGGCCGGCCTGGAAAGCTTCAACCGCAGCGTCTCGCACGATTTGCGCGGGCCGCTGGGCGGCATCGAGGGCGCCGCCCGCCTGGCCGAGGAGGCACTGCAGCGCGGTGACACCGAGGCCGCACGCACGCTGTTGGGCGCCATCGGCAGCCAGGCCCAGACCTCGCGCGCGCTGGTGGCCTCGCTGCTGGAACTGGCTCGGGTGGGCGATGCGCGACTGGCGCGGCGCAGTGTCTCTCTGGAGGCCCTGGCGCGCGAGGCGATCGCCGACATCCAGCGCCAGTCGGCCGGTCACCGTCTGCCGGCATTCAAGCTGCACGACCTGCCCAGCGTGCAGGCAGACGCCGACCTGCTGCGTCCGGTGCTGGTCAATCTGCTGGGCAATGCCTGCAAGTTCAGCGCGGGCCAGGCGGATCCCCAGGTGGAGGTCGGTGCGCAGGCGCATCCGCACCAGCTCACGGTCTTTGTGCGCGACAACGGCGTGGGCTTCGACCCCGAACGGGCGCGCGACCTGTTCCAGCCCTTCAGACGCCTGCACGGGGGCGCCTTCGATGGCCACGGCGTGGGCCTGAGCATCGTGCGCCGAGCGGTGGAGCGCCACGGTGGCCAGGTCTGGGCCGAGGGGCAGCCGGGTCGGGGCGCCTGCTTCTATTTCACCCTGCCCCAGGAGGAGGCGCCGGACGGGCCCTGAGCCCGGTCGCCTCGCTGGCCTGGGCCTCGGCCGCCAGGGTCGTGCGCAACCAGTGGGCCAGCCGCCGGGCCTGGGGATTCAGGCCCTGCGCCGGGCCCAGCAGCAGGTAGCTCTGCATCTCGCAGGACTCGGGCCGGGGCCGGACCAGCCGGCCGGCCTCCAGATCGTCGCGCGCCAGCAGCGGGTT
>JAFLDI010000288.1 GCA_017302485.1 Burkholderiales bacterium
ATGGCCGGGCCGCGCCAGGCGTTGGGTGCCGGGGCAGGGGCCGGCGGGGCGGGCAGCCAGCGGCGGATCAGGGCGCTCAGCGCCTCGGGTTCGACCGGCTTGGCGATGAAGTCATCCATGCCGGCCTCGCGGCAGCGCTCGCGGTCTTCCGGGAAGGCGTTGGCGGTCATGGCCACGATGGGCGTGCGGGCGTGCCCGGGCAGCTGGCGGATGCGGCGGGTGGCCTCCAGGCCGTCGACCTGGGGCATCTGCACGTCCATCAGGATCAGGTCGTAGGCGGTCTGGCCGGCCAGTTCGATCGCCATCTGGCCGTCGTGCGCCAGGTCGGGGTTCAGGCCCAGCACCTCCAGCAACTGGGCGCTGACCTCGCGGTTGAGCGGGTTGTCCTCGACCAGCAGCACGCGGGCGTGGGCGTTGGCCTGCCAGGCGGGCTCCGGGGCACTGGCCTCGCTGCGTTGCTCTCGGCGCAGGGCGCGGATCAGCGCGTCGTGCAGCTGTGACGGCGACACCGGCTTGACCAGCACGGCGGCAAAGCCCACCGCGCCCAGTGCGTCGCGCGGCACCTGGCCACCCATGGCCGAAATCATCAGGAAGGCCGGCTGCTGGCGCAGCGGCAGCGCACGGATCTGGCGCGCGGTCTCCACGCCGTCCAGCACCGGCATGCGCCAGTCCAGCACGCACAGCTCGTAGGGGTCGCCCTCGGATTCGGCCGCGGACAGGCGCTTGAGCGCCTGCTCGCCACCGGCCACCGCGTCGGCGCGCAGGCCCAGCATCTCGAGCATCTCGACCAGGGCCAGGCGGGCGTCTTCCAGGTCGTCCACCACCAGCGCGCGGGTGCCCAGGAAGCGGGCCACGGCGCGCCGGCCTGGCTGGGGTGACTGGGCCGGCTCCAGCGGCAGGTCAAACCAGAAGCGGCTGCCCTGACCGGGGCGGCTTTCCACGCGCAAAGTGCCGCCCATCATCTCGACCAGCCGGCGGCTGATCGACAGGCCCAGGCCGGTGCCGCCGAAGCGCCGGGTGGTGGAGCCATCGGCCTGCTCGAAGGGCTGGAAGACGCGCTGCTGCTGTGCGTCGTCCATGCCGATGCCGGTGTCGCGCACCTCGTAGCGGACCAGCGGCCGGCCGTCGGCCGACTGCAGGCGCGACAGGTTGACGCGCACATGGCCGCGTTCGGTGAACTTGATGGCGTTGCCGATCAGGTTGACCAGCACCTGGCCAAGACGCAGGTCGTCACCGCGCAGGTGGCTGGGCAGCGTGGGGTCGATGCGCTGCACCACCTCCACACCCTTGGCCATGGCGCGTTCGCAGACCAGTTGGCTGGCTTGGTCGACCATGTCGTCGACATCGAAGTCACGCGAGGCCAGCGTGAGCTTGCCGGCCTCGATCTTGGAGAAGTCGAGGATGTCGTTGAGGATGGCCAGCAGATGGCGCGCGGCGGTGCCGATGCGGTCGAGGTGGGCCGTCTGCTGCGGGTTGGCATCGCGCCGTGCCAGGTAGGCCAGACCGATGATGGCGTTCATCGGTGTGCGGATCTCGTGGCTCATGTTGGCCAGGAACTCGCTCTTGGCGCGGGTGGCGGCCTCGGCCTCGTCGCGCGAGCGCTCCAGCGCCTGCGTGCGCTCATGCACCAGGTCCTCGAGCTGGTGACGGTAGCGCGACAGCTCGTGCTCGGCGGCCAGGCGTTCGGTGATGTCGCGGATCACCGCGGTGGAGTGCCATTGGCCATCCACCTGGACCCGCGACAAGGATACGTTCAGGTCGACATAGCGGCCGTCGCGGCACAGCCCGCGCACACGCCGGTCGGCGCCCATGGTGCGCACCGCGGCACCGTCCTGGGTGCCCAGGGCCACCAGGGCCGCATGGCCCTGGCGCACATCCGGGGGCAGGAGCCGGTCCAGCGGCTGCCCCAGCATCTCGGCGGCAGACCAGCCGAAGAGCCGCTCGGCGGCCCCGTTGAACTGGGTGATCAGGCCGTCGGCCCCCACGCTCAGCACCGCTTCCGGGGCGGCGTCCATCAGCGTGCGCAGGCGGTTCTCGCTGGTCTGTGCCTGCTGCACCCGCAGCGCCAGGTCGGCGGCCATGCGGTTGAAGCTCTCGGCCATGCGCGACAGCTCCAGCGTGCGCTGTGGCGGCAGGCGGCGCCCCAGGTCGCCTTCGCCGATGGCCTCGGCCGCCTGGCCCATGGCCGCCAGCGGCCGCCCCACCCACACCTCGACCAGCATCCACAGCGCCAGCGTGGCCAGAAGGAAGACCGCGGCCTGCCAACCCAGGCGTCCCCAGGAATCCTCACCCAACTGGCGCAGCGGCTCGGCCAGCGTGTACTGCAGCAGCACCATGCCCTGGCGCCCGCCCCGCAGTTGCCCCGGCTCGGCCGGCCAGTCGAAGGCGTGCAGCAGCACCACCCGGCGCGGCTGATGCAGCTCAATCACCCGGGTCGCACTGCCGCTGCGCACACCCTGCAGCCAGTCGGGCTGGACGTCGTGGAGGCGCACCGCCGCCTGGCCCACATCGGCCGGCCGGCTGGACGCCATGACCTGCAGGGTCGGCCCGACCACGGCGGCGTAGGCCACCATGCTGTCGGCCGCGGCGTGCGCCAGCACCTCGCGCAGCACCGACGGATCCTGCGCCGCGAGGCGTTCCGAGGCCACGGCGATCAGGGTCAGCTGGTGCCGGGCCCGCTGCAACAGTTCGGTCTCCAGCTGTGCGGCGTCACGCCGGTAGTGCATCCATTGCAGCGCCGCCAGTGCCACCAGCATCACCGTGCCCAGCAGCACCGCCAGACGCCAGCGCAGAGACAGCGGTGAGGTCCTCATGCGGCCACCTCGTCGGGCAGGTACTCGCCGCTGCCCAGCCCGTCCAGAACGGGCGCGCCAGGCAGCAGACCGGCACGGACCATCACCTGGCCCAGACGTCCGGCGGTGTCCTGCAGTCGACCGCCCGGACGCAACCAGGCCTGGTTCTCGGCCACCCCGGGCAGTTCCAGTCGGGTCAGGCTGGCAGCGAGCTCGGCCGGGCTGACACCCAGCCGCGCCGCCATGGCCGGCAGAAGCCGCTGCGGCGCCTGGCGCAGCACGGCCAGTGTCGCGAAGTGCGCCGACAGCGCGGCGCGAACCTGGGCGGCGCGCTCGCCCAGCACATCGCCTCGCACGGCCAGCACATCGACAATGCGGCCGGGCACTTCTGCGCTGCTGAACAGCGCCACCGCACCTTCGGCCTGCAGGCGACCGCTGACGGGGTCGTAGGTGACCAGTGCATCGACATGGCCCTCGCGCCAGGCGGCCTCATGCTGGTCCACCGCCAACGACACCACCTGCACATCGCCGACCCGCATGCCGTGCAGCGACAGCATGGCGTCGAGCATGACCGCACCCACGGCCGAGGACTCGACGCCCACGCGCCGCCCGGCCAGCACCGCCACCGAACCCAGACCAGGCCGTGCCAGCACCACGTCAGCCCCCATCGACACATCCAGCACGCCGACCACCCGCAGGTCCATGCCGCGAGCCCGGGCGCTGAGCACCTCGTCCAGGGTGAGGCCCGCCGCATCCAGCGACTGGGTGCTCAGGCCGCGCAGGCTGGCACTGGCCGAGGGCATGTCCACCAGGTGCACGGCGTCCATCGGTCCATGGCCCTCGTCCCGCGCCAGAAAGAACAGCTCGTAGCCCGGCCAGGGGTGGCAGCCCAGCCGCAGCGGACCTCGCACGCCGCCCCGACAGCCCGCAAGCGCCAGCAGGCTGGCCACGGCCCCGCCCAGACACAGACGGCGGCGGGGATGGGCAGGTTGGGCGCTCATGAAGACGGGTCAGCCTGGGTTGATTGTGCCTGCGCGCGCGATGCGCTCCAGCCCAGGTGGATCAACGCGCCAGCACAGGCGCCAGGGCCACGCCGGTGTGCGTGCCGGCCGCCACCAGTTGCTCCGGCGTGCCCGCACACACCACCCGGCCGCCGGCGCTGCCGCCCTCGGGGCCCAGGTCCAGCACCCAGTCGGCCTCGGCCACCACGTCCAGGTCGTGCTCGATCACCACCACGCTGTGGCCGCCATCCACCAGGCGGTGCAGCACATGGATCAGCTTCTCGACATCGGCCATGTGCAGGCCCACCGTGGGCTCGTCCAGCACATACAGCGTGTGCGGCGCCTTCTGGCCGCGGCGGGTGACGTCATCGCGGACCTTGCTCAGCTCGGTCACCAGCTTGATGCGCTGCGCCTCGCCGCCACTGAGCGTGGGGCTGGGCTGGCCCAGCGTCAGGTAGCCCAGACCGACGTCCTTGAGCAGTTGCAGCGGGTGGGCGATGGAGGGCATGCTGGCGAAGAAATCCACCGCCTCGTCCACCTCCATGCTCAGCACATCACCGATGCTCTTGCCGCGCCAGGTGACGGCCAGGGTCTCGGGGTTGAAGCGCTGGCCGTGGCAGACATCGCAGGGAACCTTGACGTCGGGCAGGAAACTCATCTCGATGGTGCGCATCCCCTGCCCCTCACAGGCCGGGCAGCGGCCCTGGCCGGTGTTGAAGGAGAAGCGGCCGGCGGCGTAGCCGCGCGCCTTGGCCTCGAGCGTCTCGGTGAAGAGCTTGCGGATGCTGTCCCAGAAGCCGATGTAGGTGGCCGGGCAGGAGCGCGGCGTCTTGCCGATCGGCGTCTGGTCGACCTCCAGCACGCGGTCCACGCTGCCCCAGCCCGACAGGCTGGCGCAGCCGCTGAGCATCACGCTGGAGGCCGCGGCCTCGTCGGGCTTGCGTCCCTTGGCCGCCACCAGCGCTGCCACATTGGCCAGCAGCACGTCGCGCGCCAGCGTGCTCTTGCCCGATCCCGAGACGCCGGTCACCGCCACCAGGCGGCCCAGCGGCACGTCCACGTCCACCTGCTGCAGGTTGTGCAGCGAGGC
>JAFLDI010000289.1 GCA_017302485.1 Burkholderiales bacterium
CCCGTCGGGCGTGTTCTCGGCGCCGGGCACCAGCAGCCGCGGGTAGCGCAGGCCGCTGGCCGCCACCGCAGCGCGCAAGGCCGACTCATCCCACACTTCCTGTACGCCGATGATGTCGGCGTTCAACGCGCGCAGGCGCTCGCCGATCCAGGCGGTCTTGCGCTGGTATTCGGCCTCGGTGTACGGGTCCTGGTTGGGATAGAAGACCCGGCCCGCGCGGGCCAGGTTCAGCAGGTTGCAGGTAGCGACCTGCAGGGTCGCGAACGCAGCCGGTGGCATGGGCGCGTTCATCGGTGGACGCTGTTCAGCGCTTGAGCCGGTACTCAGCCGCGAGCGCGTGACCTTGCAGACCCTCGCCATACGCCAGCTCGGCGGCAATCACGCCCAGCACCTGCGCGCCGGCCTCGCTGACCTCGATCAGGCTGGAGCGCTTCTGGAAGTCGTAGGTGCCCAGCGGCGAGGAAAAGCGCGCGGTGCCCGAGGTGGGCAGCACGTGGTTGGGGCCGGCGCAGTAGTCGCCCAGGCTCTCGCTGGTGTAGGCGCCCAGGAAGATCGCGCCGGCGTGCTTCAGCAGCGGCTCCCAGCGGTGCGGCTCGGCGCTCGACACCTCCAGATGCTCGGGCGCGATGCGGTTGCTGATGGCGCAGGCCTCGTCCATGTCGCGCGTGACGATCAGCGCGCCGCGGCCCTCCAGGCTGGCGCGGATCACCGCCTCGCGCGGCATGGTGGGCAGCAGGCGCTCGATCGCGGCGCGCACCTCGGCGATGTAGCCCGCATCGGGGCACAGCAGGATGGACTGCGCCAGTTCGTCGTGCTCGGCCTGGCTGAACAGGTCCATCGCCACCCAGTCGGCGGGCGTGGTGCCGTCGGCCAGCACCAGGATCTCGCTGGGGCCGGCGATCATGTCGATGCCCACCTGGCCGAAGACGCGGCGCTTGGCGCTGGCCACATAGGCGTTGCCGGGGCCGGTGATCTTGTCCACCGGCGGCACGGTGGCGGTGCCGTAGGCCAGCGCGGCCACGGCCTGGGCGCCACCGATCGTGAAGGCGCGGGTGACGCCGGCCACATAGGCCGCTGCCAGCACCAGCGCGTTCTTCTCGCCCTTGGGGGTCGGCACGACCATGATGATCTCGCCCACACCGGCCACATGGGCCGGGATGGCGTTCATCAGCACGCTGCTCGGGTAGGCCGCCTTGCCGCCGGGCACATAGATGCCCACGCGGTCCAGCGGCGTGACCTTCTGGCCCAGCAGCGTGCCGTCCTCGTCGCGGTAGCTCCAGCTCTGGCCGCTGGCGGCCAGCAGGCGCTCGTGGTAGCTGCGCACCCGGGCCGCAGCGGCCTGCAGCGCGCCGCGCTGGGCAGGGGTGATGGCCTCGAACGCGGCCTTCAGCTCGTCGCGGGTCAGCTCCAACGCGGCCACGCTGTCGGCGGCGAGGCCGTCGAAGCGGGCGGTGTAGTCCAGCACCGCCGCGTCACCGCGGGCCTGCACGTCGGCCAGGATGTCGGCCACGCGCTGCTCGATCGCGGCATCGGTGTCGGCCGACCAGTGGCGCAGGCGGGCGAACTCGGCGTCGAAGTCGATGGATCGGGTGTCGAGCTGGCGCAGGTTCAGGGCGGACATGGGGGTCAGGCCGGGATGGCCGTGGCGAAGGCGTCGATCAGCGGCCGCAGGCGGTCGCGCTTGAGTTTCAGCGCGGCCTGGTTGACCACCAGGCGCGAGGAGATCTCCATGATGTGCTCGACCTCGACCAGCTTGTTGGCCACCAGCGTCTTGCCGGTGGAGACCAGGTCGACGATGGCGTCGGCCAGGCCGGTCAGCGGCGCCAGCTCCATCGAGCCGTACAGCTTGATCAGGTCGACATGCACGCCCTTGTCGGCGAAGTGCTGACGCGCCACCTCGGTGTACTTGGTGGCCACGCGCAGCCGCGTGCCCTGACGCACCTCGGCGGCGTAGTCGAAGCCCTCGCGCACCGCCACGCTCATGCGGCACTTGGCGATGTTCAGGTCCAGCGGCTGGTACAGGCCCTCGCCGCCGTGTTCCAGCAGCACATCCTTGCCGGCCACGCCCAGGTCGGCGCCGCCGTGCTGCACGTAGGTGGGCACATCGGTGGCGCGCACCAGGACCACCCGCACATCGGGCTGGTTGGTGGGCAGGATCAGCTTGCGGGTCTTCTCGGGGTCTTCCAGCACCTCGATGCCGGCCGCCGCCAGCAGCGGCAGGGTCTCCTCGAAGATGCGGCCCTTGGACAGTGCGAGGGTGATCATCACGAGATCCGTTCGATGTCGGCGCCCAGCGCGCCGAGCTTGCGCTCGATGCGGTCGTAGCCGCGGTCGAGGTGGTAGATGCGGTCGACCACGGTCTCGCCCTCGGCCACCAGGCCGGCGATGACCAGGCAGGCCGAGGCGCGCAGGTCGGTGGCCATCACGGTGGCTCCGGACAGACGCGGCACGCCCTCGATCATCGCGGTGCGGCCGTCGGTCTGGATGCGCGCGCCCAGGCGCAACAGCTCGTTGACGTGCATCATGCGGTTCTCGAAGATCGTTTCGGTCACCGTGGAGGCGCCCTCGGAGACGATGTTCAGCGCCATGAACTGCGCCTGCATGTCGGTGGGGAAGCCCGGGTACTCGGTGGTGCGAAAGCTTTGCGCCTTCAGCCGGCCCTCGCTGCGCACACGCACGCCACCGGGCTCGTCGGTGACGTTCGCGCCGGCGTCGCGCAGCTTCTCGATCACGGCGTCCAGGTGGTCGGAGCGCGCCTCGCGCAGCAGCACATCGCCGCCGGTGGCGGCCACCGCGCACAGGAAGGTGCCGGCCTCGATGCGGTCGGCCACCACGCTGTGCTCGCAGCCATGCAGGCGCTCGACGCCCTGGATGCGGATGCGGCTGGTGCCGTGGCCTTCGATCCTGGCGCCCATGCGGATCAGCATCTCGGCCAGGTCGGGGATCTCGGGCTCCTGGGCGGCGTTCTCCAGCACGGTCTCGCCCTCGGCGAGGGCGGCGGCCATCATCAGGTTCTCGGTGCCGGTGACGGTGACCATGTCGGTGGTGATGCGCGCGCCGCGCAGCCGGGTGAGGCCGGGCTGCAGGCGGGCCATCATGTAGCCGTGCTCGACGTCGATTTCGGCGCCCATGGCGCGCAGGCCCTTGATGTGCTGGTCCACCGGCCGCGAGCCGATGGCGCAGCCGCCGGGCAGCGAGACCTTGGCGTGGCCGAAGCGCGCCACCAGCGGGCCCAGCGCCAGCACCGAGGCGCGCATGGTCTTGACCAGCTCGTAGGGCGCCTCGGGATTGGACAGGTCACCGGCGTTCAGCTGCACCGTGCCGTTGTCGTCGCGTTCGGCCGTCACGCCCATGTGGCGCACCAGCTTGAGCATCGTGGACACGTCCTGCAGGCGCGGCACGTTGTGCAGCACCACCGGCTCGGCGGTGAGCAGCGCGGCGCACAGCTCGGGCAGGGCGGCATTCTTGGCGCCGGAGACGCGGACCTCGCCACTCAGGCGACGACCACCACGGATCAGGAGTTTGTCCATCTGGAAAGGCAGCAGGGCCGACCCCGCAGCACGCGGCGCCGACCGGAATCAGGGAAATCAGTGGGGCGCCAGCGGCTGCAGGCCGCCCTGGGCACCGTCGGCCGCCCATTCGGCCGGCGTCAGCGTCTTCATCGACAGCGCGTGGATCTCCTCGCGCATGCGCTCACCCAGCGCGCCGTAGACCAGCTGGTGGCGGCGCACCCGCGGCAGGCCCTGGAAGGCCGGCGAGACGATGGTGGCGTAGAAGTGGCGGCCGTCGCCGTCCACCTCCAGGTGCTCGCAGGCGAGGCCGGCGGCGATGAAGCTCTTGACTTGGGCGGGGGTGGGATCGGCCATGATCCTGCGATTATCGCCGATGGCCCCCGAGCCGGGTCGGCCGGGGAGTCAGGCGCGCAGCTTGTATCCGCTGTGCAGCAGCCGCAGCGTCCAGGCAGCCACCACCGCGGTGAAGCCGCCCACCACCGCCAGGCTCAGCCAGGGCGACACGTCGGACACGCCGAAGAAACCGTGGCGGAAGCCGTCGATCATGTAGAAGAAGGGGTTGAAGTGGCTGGCCGTCTGCCAGAAGCCCGGCAGCGAGTGGATGGAGTAGAAAACGCCCGCCAGCATGGTCATGGGCATGACGATGAAGTTCTGGAAGGCCGCCATCTGGTCGAACTTCTCGGCCCACAGCCCGGCCACCAGGCCCAGCGAGCCCATCAGCGTGGCGCCCAGCACCGCGAACACCAGCACCCAGGCGATGTTGTCCAGGCCCGGCGGCGAGAACCACATCGTCACCAACAGCACGCCCAGGCCCACCACCACGCCGCGCACCACCGACGCGCCCACATAGGCCAGGTACCAGGCCCAGGGCGACAGCGGCGTCACCAGCAGGAACACCAGGTTGCCGGTGATCTTGCTCTGGATCAGGCTGGACGAGGTGTTGGCAAAGGCGTTCTGCAGCAGGCTCATCATCACCAGACCGGGGATCAGGAACGCCGTGTAGGGCACACGGCCGTAGACGGTGACATGGTCCTCCAGCACATGGCCGAAGATCATCAGGTAGAGCACCGCGGTCAGGATGGGCGCGCCCAGGGTCTGGAAGCTGACCTTCCAGAAGCGCAGCACCTCCTTGTAGAACAGCGTGCGAGCCCCTTGAAATGGGTGGCAGTTCATCGCGCGGCTCCGTGCATGATGGCGAGGAACACGTCCTCCAGGTCGGCGCGGCCGATCTCCAGGTCCTCGATGCGCACGCCGGCCTCGCGCAGGCGGGTCAGCACGGCTTCCACACCGGCGGCGTCCTTGGCGGCCACCTGGGCGATCCGGCAAC
>JAFLDI010000029.1 GCA_017302485.1 Burkholderiales bacterium
GTCTGCACGGCGTGGCCGCCGCCCGCGCGCCGCTTCCTTTCCTGGCCTGAGATGGCACTCGCCGACGTTGCCGCCACTGACGACGACGGCGCTGCGCCGCGGGCGTCGGGCCGCAGCGCCGCGCTCGACCAGACGGCGCTGATGCACCTGATGGGCTACGCCGCCACGCGCGCCTCGGTGACGCTGAAGAAGCACTTCCACCGCCACATGGGGCCGCTGAAGCTCAAGGCGGTGGAGTTCTCGATCCTGGCGCTGGTGCACACCAACGACGAAGTCAACCAGAAGCAGCTGGGCCAGGCGCTGGATGTCTCCGCCCCCAACCTGGCCGTCACGCTGGACCGCATGGTCGAGCGCGGCTGGGTGCGCCGCGAACGCAGCGAACGCGACCGCCGCGCCCAGCTGATCCGCCTGACACCCGAGGGCCAGGTGCTGATCCGCAAGGCGCTGAAGGTCTCGCACCAGATGGAGGTCGAGCCGCTGAAGGTGCTCAGCGCCGCCGAGCAGGCGCTGCTGAAGGAGCTGTTGCACCGCGTGGCCCGCAGCTGAACGCAGCGTCTTTCAGGTACGCTGCCGGCCGATGAGCAAGGCCTTCACCAAGGAAAGCGACGCCGACGACGACGAGGACGGCGCCGGCCTGCCGCCGCTGCCCGTCGGCGGCAAGAACTACATCACGCCCGCCGGCTATGCCCGGCTGCGCGACGAGCTGCTGAGCCTGATCGACGTCGAGCGCCCCAAGGTGGTGGAAGTGGTCCACTGGGCCGCCAGCAATGGCGACCGCAGCGAGAACGGCGACTACCTCTACGGCAAGAAGCGCCTGCGCGAGATCGACCGCCGCATCCGCTTCCTGACCAAGCGTCTGGACATCGCGGAAGTGGCCGACCCCAGCGCCCACCACGGCAGCGACCAGATCTTCTTCGGCGCCACCGTGACCTACGCCAACCGCCGCGGTGAGGAACGCACCATCACGATCAAGGGCATCGACGAGGTCGACCACCTGGCCGGTGAGGTCAGCTGGATCTCACCCATCGCCCGTGCGCTGCTGAAGGCGCGGGAGGGGGATGAGGTGGTGCTGCCCACGCCGGGAGGGACCGAGGCGCTTGAAGTGATCGAGGTGCGCTACCCCGCCAAGGAAAGCTGAGTGGCGGCTGGCGGCCCCACTGCGACATCTGGAGTACCGGCTCGTCGCCAGAAAACGGCCATCCCAGATCGGCCGTCTGATGTCCTGCTTGACCAGGGTTGGAACTGGAGGTCAAGCACAGCGACGGCAGTGCGCATCCACTTCCGTAGGTCAGGCACCCTCGATGAGCCGATGAACGAAGTCAAGCCCGAGGCATCATCGTTCGGGTGCTCGGCTACTCGCGTTCGAGTTCGAGGTACGTGCGGCTGGCATTGCCGGGCATGAGTTCGGCCGCGTTGAGAAGGTGCTGCCAGCGTCGCACGTCGAAATCCTTGACCGCTGCACTGATGTCCTGGCCGTTGTCGACGGCCTTCTTCATGTGCGAGCGCAAGGCAACCAGGTAGTCGCGCGTGTCGGACTGCGCTGTCTTCAGATCGGTGACCCGACCGTGCCCGGGTACCACGCGCTCTGGGGTCAGGCGCTCAATCTCTGCGAAGGTGGCGAGCCAGGGCTTGGTCTGACTCACCGGGATCACGCCCAGCAGGCGATCGACATAGATCACGTCGCCGCTGAACAGCACACGTGACTGCGGCAGCCAGACCACCATGTCGCCGGGCGTGTGGGCGCCGCCGCGGTGCTTGAACTCAAAGATCGTGCCGCCCAGGTCCAGGCGTTCATCAGCGTTGGCAACCCAGCGGTCCGGCAGGGTCGGTACCGTACCGGCCACCCCGTCGCCCAGCGCGGCGCGCAGACCTTCCAGGTGATCGTTGCCGCGGTTGCGCATGTCGGCTTCTGCGCTGGCGTGCGCGATGAGCTGTGCGCCCTGCGCCTTGAACCAGCCGTTGCCCAGCCACCGGTGGTCCTGGCCGCCGGTGTTGATGACCCACTTCACCTGCAACGGCGTGATCCGTCGCACCGCGTCCTGGATGCGCTGGGCGCTGCGCGCGGTGGCGCCGCTGTCGATCAGCACGGCGCCTCCGGGTGTCAGCACCAGCCCGATATTCGCGTTCAGGCCCTGGTTGGCCGTCGTGCGCCCACCGGTGTCGCCGATGTGCGCGTACACGCCTTCGGCCACGCGCTCGAAGCGCACGTCCTGGGCCTGGGCGGGCCGCGCCATCGCAAGTGCCAGTGCCAGTGCCAGTGCCAAGGGCACGCATTGGGCGATGCTGTTCATCCTGGCGCGTACCCCGCGAAGAGTCTTGAACCTGTTGGGCATCGTCAGCTCACTTGAGGCGTGGCTTCAGGACCGCCTCGACATCCGCGGTGGACCAGCTTCCCCTCACGCCCGACGGCGTTCCCGAACCTGCCGGGAAGCTCACGAAATCGACCGCGCCGCCATCCTCGCGCTTGTGCCGGTGCCGGCCATCGATGAGCACGACCACCGGCACATGGCCGGTCACGCCCACCGCTTGCAGCCGCTTCTCGCCCGCTGGGGTCTCCATGTCGATCTCGACGACCTTGACCTGCGCGCCCTGCGCGGCCAGCCAGTCCCGCAAGGGCTTGAGAGCGGACTGCACCGGCGGGTGGGCGAAGGCGATGATCTCGACGACGGGCTGGGCCGCGTGTGCGGCGCAAAGCGGCGTCAGCGAGGTAGCGGCCAGCATCAGCGTGGCGATCCGGTGTCGGCGCGCGCGCCTCGTGCGGGGGGTGTGGGGCATGGCAGGTCGTCTCACTGGCAGTTGTTGTGGAGCTTCCACTTCTCTTCGTGGCCGATCGCCTTGGCGAAGTCGGGCACCTTGCAACGCTCGGCTTCGGCCGCATCGACTGGGGATGGCGCTGTCGGCACCACCGAGACGGACGTTGCAGCCTTGGCATAGGGGTCGTTGGCGATCACGTGACGGGTCCAGGCGCCGATGACGCCGACGAAGGCGAGCACCACCACGCCATGCGCCCAGCTGCCACCCGCACAGCGCTCGGGCGCGACCTCGCAGACGCCACCGGGGCACAGCTGCGCGGGCGTCTTGTTGAACAGGTTGTAGACCTTGCAGCCGATGCAGATGCCGAAGGCCGTTTCGAAGAACAGCAGCACCAGGCAGGTCGCGCAGACGATCAGGTTGATCGGGCCGATGACATGCTCGATCACCACCAGGACCAGCATCACCGCGGCCAGCACGAAGCCGATGGCCCAGGCGAAACGCTTCTGCGGTGCACCCACCCACTCGGGCTGCTGCTTGCGCACCATCCACTGGCCGATGACGAGGCTCGGCGCGAAGCTTGGGTTGACGAAGATCCGGATCGTGAAGTCGATCAGGAAGGCCACCACGAACACCCGCGTCGGCTGGAAGTTGCCGATCAGCCAAGCGTTCATGAATGAGACGATGGCGAAGAAGGACATGATGCCGGCGGCGGCACGCACCGCGCGTTCGTTGAGCACCGGTATCGGGAACTCCGGGCGCTGTTCGCCGAACTTGAAGACCTGGGACATGGACGGTGGAGCTGTTGAACGATGACGGGCATTGGACCGTGTCCACCCTGCTCGCCCGATGACTCGGGGCGACTGAATTGCATCGCCAGCTTACAGCCGTCGCGCATGCAACACTGCGATACAAACTCGGACCTCGCCGCCCCAGCGCCTCGGCGACGCTTGCATCATGGAATCCAAGGACCGCATCCTGATCGTCGACGACGATCAGGAGATCCGCCAACTGCTGGTGGACTACCTGCTGCGCAACGGCTTCGACGCCGTGCCCGCCGCCTCGGGCCGCGTGATGGCGCAGATGCTGGAGCGCCATGCCGTGGACCTGGTGGTGCTGGACATCATGCTGCCGGACGCCGATGGCCTGGCCCTGTGCCGTGACCTGCGCACCCGCTCCAATCTGCCGGTGCTGATGCTGACCGCACGCGGCGAGGAGGCCGACCGCATCCTCGGCATCGAGATGGGCGCTGACGACTACCTCGTCAAACCCTTCAGCCCGCGCGAGCTGCTGGCGCGCATCAAGAGCGTCCTGCGCCGAACGCGCGCGCTGCCACCCAACCTGAAGCCCGACACGCAGCGCTGCCTGGTTTTTGCCAGCTGGAAGCTCGACACGGCGACCCGGGTGCTGACCAGCCCGGCGGGGGTGGCCACGCCGCTGTCGGGCGCCGAGTTCAGGCTGTTGCGCATCCTGCTCGACCATCCGAATCGTGTGCTCCACCGCGACCAACTGGTCGAGTTGATCCACGGCCGTGAGGCAGAACCCTACGACCGCGCCATCGATGTGCAGGTCAGCCGCCTGCGCCAGCGCCTGCAGGACACCGGCCGCGAATCCGGCCTGATCAAGACGGTGCGCGGCGAAGGCTACGTGCTGGCCGCGACCGTGGAAGGACTGCCGTCATGCGAGTGATGTTGTCTCGGCTGCTGCCGGCCTCGTTGTCGGGGCGCATGACGCTGATCCTGGTGCTGGGCCTGCTGGCCGCGCAGGGAGCCAGTCTGCTGTTGCACCTGCAGGAGCGCGCAGCCATGCTCGCCGCGGGCCATGTTCACTCCGGACTGCCGGCCTTGGATGCGCTGCCGCTGCGCTTCATCTGGCACGTGTCGCTGACGCTCACGGCGGTGATCGTCGTCTCCCTCGTGGCCGTGCGCTGGGCGACCCTGCCGCTGCAGCAGATGGCCCAGGCGGCCACCGCCTTCGCGCACGACCTGAACGCACCGCCGCTCGAGGAGAGCGGGCCGACCGAGGTGCGTCGAGCCGCCCAGGCGTTCAATTTCATGCAGCAGCGGTTGCGCCAGTTGGTGGTCGAACGCGGACGCGCATTGGCGGCGGTGTCGCACGATCTGCGTACGCCCCTGACCCGCATGCGCCTGCGGGCTGAACTGGTCGACGACCCCGAACTGCAGGACAAGCTCAACGCCGACATCGACGCCATGCAGGGCATGGTCAACAGCGTTCTGTCCTACCTGCGCGGGCTGGAGGACGTCGAACCGATCCAGCCGATCAACATGGAGGCGCTGCTGTCGAGCCTCGTTGAGGACGAACAAGCGCTCGGACGGCACGTGGCGCTGAAGGAAACCGCAGCTGGCGACTTGGCGCCGGCGCCCTATCCGGGGAAGTTGTCGATACTCAGGCGCGCGGTGACGAACCTCATCGACAACGCGGTGGCGCATGGCCGTACCGTTGATGTGCGGATCGAGGACTCGACGGCCCGGCTGCGCGTTGTCATCGAGGACGACGGACCGGGCATTCCTGTGGACGACCTGGCCAGGGTCACCGAGCCATTCGTGCGCCTGGATGCCTCGCGCAGCCTGGACAGCGGTGGCGTCGGACTCGGGCTCGCCATCGTGCGTGACGCGGCTGCCTATCACGGGGGCCGATTGGTTCTGGAGAACCGGGAATTCGGCGGTCTGCGGGCGGTCCTGGAACTCCCGCGCACCACTTGAATGCCCGCGGTCAAGGGCATCGGCCCGCCTCGCCCGTGGAAGGTGCCGTCAGGGGCGATGCTCGCAAGCGCACTGCGTACGGTCATGAACGGTGATTCCGGGGGCCGGTCGCCACCCTGCGAAGCTATCCGTGCTGCCCCACCCCCAACCACGCATCCAGCGGCGTCGGATCGGCCAGCAGGGCCTCGCTGGTAGCGCGGAAGGCGATGCCGCCGCGGTCCAGCACGATCGCGTCATCGGTGACGCCCAGCACCATCTGCGGGTGCTGCTCGACCACGATGGACGGCAGGCCCTCTTCGCGGGCGACGCGGCGGATGGCGCGAAGCAGTTCTTCCACGATGATCGGCGCCAGGCCTTCCAGCGGCTCATCGAGCAGCAGCAGCCTGGGGTTGAGCACCAGCGCGCGGGCGAAGGCCAGCATCTGCTGCTCCCCGCCGCTGAGCTGGGTGCCCAGGTTCTGGCGTCGCTCGTCCAGGCGCGGGAACAGCTGGTAGACGCGCTCGGGCGTCCAGGGGCCGGGGCGCATCACCGCGGTCAGGTTTTCGTGCACCGTGAGCGACTTGAAGATGTTGCGCTCCTGCGGCACCCAGCCGATGCCCGCCGCAGCGCGGCGGTGTGAGGGCAGGGCGTGCAGCGCCTGGCCGGCCAGCGTGATCGTGCCGGCGTGGCGGCGGGCGGCACCGGCCCGCGTGTCGATCAGCGTGGGCTTGCCGGTGCCGTTGCGGCCCAGCAGCGCCAGCGAGCGGCCCTCGGGGAGGGTGAACGAAACGTCCTGCAGCACCACGGCCTCGCCGTGGCCGCAGCTCAGGTGTTGCACATCCAGCAGCGCGGCCATGCTCAGTGTCCCGGCCGGATGCCGGCCATCGAATCGCCCAGGTAGACGGCGCGCACCTGCGGGTCGGCGGCGATGGCCTCGGGCGTGCCTTCGGTCAGCACCGTGCCGTTGACCAGCACCGTCATCGTGGTGGCAAAGCTGAACACCAGGTCCATGTCGTGCTCGATCAGCAGCACGCTGACATCGGCCGGCAGCGCGGCCACGGTGGCCAGGATCTCGCCGCGCTCGGCCGCGGGCACGCCGGCGGCGGGCTCATCCAGCAGCAGCACGCGCGGCTGCAGCGCCACCGCCAGTGCAATCTCCAGCAGCCGCCGCTTGCCGTAGGGCAGCTCGCGGGTGGCGCGGTGGGCCTGCTCGTCCAGGTGGAACTGCGTCAGCAGCGTGGCCACCTCGGCCAGCACCGCGTCATCGGCGCCCAGCGGCCGCCACCAGCGGCGCGAGCGGCCCAGACGCTGGCTGACCACCAGCGCCAGGCTTTGCGATGGCGTCAGCGACGGCCACAGCTGGTTGATCTGGAAGGTGCGCACCAGGCCCAGCGCCACGCGCCGGTGCGCCGCCAGCGCGGTGATGTCCTGCCCACCCAGCTCCACCCGGCCCTCGGTGGGCGGCAGCACGCCGGTGAGCTGGTTGATCAGCGTGGTCTTGCCGGCGCCGTTGGGGCCGATCAGCGCGTGGCGGGCGCCGCGCCGCAGCGTCATCGACACCTTGTTGGTGGCGGTGATGCCGCCAAAGCGCTTCACCAGCCCGTGGGTCTGCAGCACGATGTCGTTCATGCGCTGCCTTTCCTGAACCAGCGCCACGGCCGCAGCAGCCGGTCGCGGCCCACCAGCATCAGCAGCACCAGGAAGGCGCCGATCCAGAAGGTCCAGTACTGGGCGGTGAAGGCGCTCAGCACATCGTGCAGCACCTTGAAGGCGACTGCACCGGCCAGGCCGCCCCACAGCCAGCCGGCGCCGCCGATCACCAGCGCCAGCATGATGTCGGCGCTGCGGTGGAAGTCCAGCACGTCCAGCGACGCGAAACCGGTGGTCTGCGCCAGCAGCGCGCCGGCCAGGCCCGCCAGCGTGGCGCCCAGCGTGTAGGCCACCGCCAGCCGGCCCTGCACGCTCATGCCCGCGCTGGACAGGCGCAGCCGGTTGTCGCGCAGCGCCTCGAGCGAGACGCCGAAGGGCGAGTGCAGCACCCGCCGCACCAGCACGAAAACGATGAACAGCACCGCCAGCGAGTAGACCGAGGCCACGCGCGCGCCCAGGTCGAACTCGAACTGGCCCAGCAGCGGGCCCATCACCACGCCCTGCAGGCCGTCGGCGCCGCCGGTCAGGCCGTCGAACTTGTTGGCCAGCTCATACAGGACGCCCGCCACGCCCATGGTCACCATCAGCCGCGTCAGGTCGGTGCCGCGCACGATCATCGGGCTGGTCAGTGCACCCAGCGCGGCCGCCAGTGAGGCACCCACCGCCAGGCCCAGCAGCGGGTCCGGGTGCAGGTGCTTGGCGAACAGCGCCGCACCGTAGGCGCCCACGCCAAAGAAGGCCGCATGGCCCAGCGAGACGATGCCGGCATAGCCCAGCACGATGTCCAGCGACAGCGCGAAGAGCGCGGTGATGGCGATGTCATTGATCAGCGCGGCGTGCTGCGGCAGCAGCAGCGGCGCGGCCCAGATCAGCGCCCACAGGCCGATCTCCCAGGGCTTCCAGCGCGACGGGGCCAGCAGGCGCGAGGACAGCGTGCCCATCAGCGCTTCTCCCGCGTGAACAGGCCCTGCGGACGCCACAGCAGGATGGCGATCATCAGCACATAGACGATGAAGGCGCCCAGCTTGGGCACGTAGTACTTGCCCAGCACGTCGGCGCAGCCCAGCAGCAGCGCGGCCAGCAGCGGGCCGGTGATCGACTGCGTGCCGCCCACCGCGCAGACGATCAGGAAGTACACCATGTACTTCAGCGGAAAGCTGGGCTCCAGCCCCAGCAGGTCGGCGCCCAGCGCGCCGCCCAGGCCGGCCAGGCCCGAGCCCACGGCAAAGGTCAGCAGGAACACCCGGTCCACCGGAATGCCCAGGCCTGCCGCCACGCGCGGGTCATCCACCGCGGCGCGCAGTCGGCTGCCGAAGCGGGTGCGTGTGAGCACCGCTTGCAAGGCCAGCGCCAGCAGCACGCAGACCGCGATCACGAACAGCCGGTAGTGGCCCATGCCCAGCTGCCAGGCGCCCTCGCCGAACTCGAAGCGTCCGCGCAGCCACTCGGGCGTCTGCACCGTCACCGGCGAGGAGCCCATCAGGTAGTCCACCGCCGCCACCGCCATGAATGTGAGGCCGATCGAGAACAGCACCTGGTCCAGGTGCGGCTTGCCGTAGAGATGGCGGTAGAACGTGCGCTCCAGCAGCGCGCCGGCGGCGGCCGTGGCCAGGAAGGCGGCAGGCAGGCACAGCAGGAACGGCACCTCATGGCGCTGCATCAGCAGCACCAGCAGGTAGCCACCGGCCATCGCGAAGGCGCCGTGGGCGAGGTTGATGAAGTTCATCAGCCCCATCGTCACGGCCAGCCCCAGCGCCAGCACGAACAGCAGCATGCCGTAGGCGATGCCGTCGAACAGCAGGGTCAGCATGGCACGCGTTCAGCCGTGGTGGCTTACTTTGTCTTGCCCGGGTCCTTCACCGATTTCTGGACGTCGAACTCGACGTTCCACAGCTGGCCGTCCTTCTTCTCGACGCGGCGGGTGTAGATGTCCTGCACGATCTCGCGGGTCTGTGCGTCGATCAGGATCTGGCCGCGCGGGCTCTCGAAGACCTGGCCCTTGAGCGCCGCCATCAGCGCGTCGTTGCCGGCGCCCTTGCTGGCGTTCAGGCCGTTGTAGAGCAGGCGCATGCCGTCCCAGCCGCCCACCGCCATGAAGTTGGGGCGGAACTTGTGCATGGCCTGGAAGTCGGCGACGAACTTCTTGTTCATCGCGCTGGGGTGGGCGGCCGAGTAGTGCTGGGTGGTCACCACGCCCAGCGCCACGTCGCCCATGTCGTTGAGCTGGTCATCGTCGGTGATGTCGCCGGTGCCGATCAGCTTGATGCCGGCCTTGTCCAGGCCGCGCTCGCCGAACTGCTTCATGAACTGCGCACCCTGGCCCGAGGGCAGGAAGACGAACAGCGCGTCGGGCTTGGCGTCGCGCACCTTCTGCAGCACCGGCGCGAAATCGGGGCTGCGCAGCGGGGTGCGCAGCTTCTCCAGGACCTGGCCGCTGTTGAGCAGGATGCGGTCGCTGAAGTACTTCTCGGCGTCGTTGCCGGGGCCGTAGTCGGTGACCAGCGTCACCACCTTCTTGATGCCGTTCTTCGGTGCCCAGTCGCCCATTGCCACCGCGGCCTGCGGCAGCGTGAAGCTGGTGCGGGAGATGTAGGGCGACGCCTCGGTGATGGCGGAGGTGGCCGCAGCCATCACCACCATCGGGGTCTTGCTCTGGGTGGCGATGGGCGCGGTGGCCAGGGCCAGCGGCGTCAGGCCGAAGCCGGCCAGTGCCACCACCTTGTCGTTGACCACCAACTCCTGCGCCAGGCGGCGGGTGTTGTCGGCCACGCCGGCGTCGTCCTTGATCAGCACCTCCACCGTCTTGCCGCCGGCCTTCTTGCCGTTCTGCGCCTGGAACAGCGCGATCGCGGCGGCAATCTGTTTGCCTGTGGAGGCGCTCTGGCCGGTCATCGGCAGGATGACACCGATCTTCACGGTGTCGGCCTGGGCATGCGCGGCCCAGGGTGCGGCCAGCGGTGCGGCGCAGGCCAGGGCAATCAGATGGCGGCGGCGGGTCATGGCGTCACTCCTGTCGGGCGATGGGATCGACGATTGTGGGCAGGGCCCGGGCGCACCGGCCCTAGGGTCCACCCGCAGCCGGCGGCATGGCTGGCCGATAGCTGCTATCGCCGGCCGGCATGGCCGACAATCGCGCGATGCCACCTGCAACCCCCGACCAGCCGGCCCCCGCCGTCGACAAGTTCCAACCCACCAACCGCCGTCAGCGCCTGAAGATCATCGCGCTGACGGTGGCCGTGGTGGTGGCACTGTGGAGCCTGCTGCTGCTGCGGCCAGGCGCGCATCCGCGATCCATTCCCGGGGTGACGCCCGAACCCTGCAAGCCCGGCCAGACGCAGGCGTGCATCGGTGGCCAGGCCAATGTGACACTGCTGCCGGCCGCGTCGGCGGCCAGCCGCTGATCACCAGATCCGGATCCGTTCGTCGGGCGCTTTCCACATCTTGTCGCCCTGGCGGGTGGCGAAGGCCTCGTGGAAGCCGTCATGGTTGACCACGGCGCCATTGGCCCGGTACTCGGGCGGCGAGTGTGGGTCCATGGCCAGCAATTGCAAGGTGCGCTCGGGCCGCGTCTTCTCGCGCCAGGCCTGCGCCCAGCCCAGGAAGAAGCGTTGTGAGCCGCTGCGGCCATCGATGACCGGCGCCTGCTGGTCGCCCAGTGAGCGGCGGTAGGCCTTGTAGGCAATCTGCAGGCCCGACAGGTCGGCAATGTTTTCGCCCAGCGTCAGCTTGCCATCGAGCGATCGGCCCGGCAGCGGCTGGTAGCCGCCGAATTGGTTGACCAGGCGCTTGCCCAGGGCGTCGAAGGCCTGGCGGTCGGCGTCGGTCCACCAGTTGCGCAGCGCACCGTCGCCGTCGAACTGGCTGCCGCTGTCATCGAAGCCGTGGCTGATCTCGTGGCCGATGACCGCACCGATCGCACCATAGTTGACCGCGTCGTCGGCCTCGGGGTCAAAGAAAGGCGGGCGCAGGATGGCGGCCGGAAAAACGATCTCATTGGCCATCGGGTTGTAGTACGCGTTCACCGTCTGCGGTGTCATCCCCCACTCCAGACGGTCCACCGGCTGGTCGACCTTGCGGGCCTGGCGGTCCCACTCGAAGCGGCTGGCGCGTTGCAGGTTGCCCAGGGCATCGCCGGGGCGCACCTCCAGCGCGCTGTAGTCGCGCCAGCGGTCAGGGTAGCCGATCTTCACTGCGTACTTGGCCAGTTTGGCCTGGGCCTGCACCCGGGTTTCGGGCGACATCCAGGCCAGGCTGTCGATCGAGTCCTTGTAAGCTGCCAGCAGGTGCTTGACCAGGGTCAGCATCTTGGCCTTGTGTTCGGGCGGGAAGTGCCGCGCCACATAGAGCTGACCGACGCCTTCGCCCAGCGCGGTGTTGACCTGGCGCACCGCCTGCTGCCAGCGCGGACGCGGGCTCTTGGTTCCGTTGATGGCCTTGCCATGGAAAGCGAAATGCGCATCGCGCAATGCCTTGGGCAGGGCTGGCGCCATGTCGTCCAGCAGGTGCAGCTTGGCGTAGAGCTTCCAGTCGGCCAGCGGCTGCTCGGCCAGCAGGCGCGCGGCGCCGGTGACAAAGCTGGGTTGCGACAGCATCACCGAGGCCGGTGAGGGCACGCCAGCGCCCTTCAGGAAGGCGGGCCAGTCGAACCCGGGGGCCTTGGTGGCCAACTCGGTCACGGTGGCCGGGTTGTACATCTTCACTGGGTCGCGCAGTTCGGCGCTTTCCCAGTGCAGCTCGGCCAGACGCTGCTCCAGCGCATACACCCTCTGCGCCGCGGCACCCGGTTGGCGTTCGCCGGCGGCACGTGCCAGCACACCCAGGTAGCGCAGGTAGGCGGCGCGGGCCTGGGCCATGCGCGGATCTCGCTGGTTCAGGTAGTAGTCGCGCTCGGGCAGTCCCAGCCCCGCTTGCCAGGTCAGCAGGCGGTTGATCTGCGGGTTCTTGAAGTCGGCCTCCACGCCCAGTCCGATCGGGCTGACCGAGCCACCCATCTGGCGACCCAGGTAGGCGGCCAGCGCGGCCGGGGTGTCGATGGCGTCGACCTCGGCCAGCAGCGGCTTGACGGGGGCCAGGCCGGCGCGGTCAATGGCGGCAGTGTCCAGGAAGGCGGCATAGGTGTGGCCGATCTGCGCCTCCAGGCCCTGGCTGCGCTCACGCCGCGCGGCCAACTCCTCGATGATGGCGCGTACCTGCTGGTCGGAGGCTTCGGCCAGCTCGACAAAGGTGCCGAACTCGGGCTTGTCGGCCGGGATCATGGTGCGACGCAGCCATTGGCCGTTGGCGGCCCGGAAGAGGTCGTCTTGCGGGCGGACGGTGGCATCTGCCGCCGAGGCGTCAAGGCCGGAGCGGCTGGCGGCGTGCAGCGCCGGGGACGCCGCGGCCAGGGCCAGCAGCAGCGACAGGGTTCGCAAGGGGGAGTTCAGCATCGGGATCGGTCCTGGGCCAAGTCACCGGCGTCCTGATCGGGCCGCCGACACCGACCTGCCCCCCGGTGAGGGGACAGGCCATACAAGCCACAGATTCTGCCTTGCGCTCCGGTCTCGCCTGATCGGGGTTGGCCCCGCCAAGAACAAGGGGCTCCCTCGCGGGAGCCCCTGGCCGATAGCGGACACGGGCCTGGCCCGCGCCGGATCACTTGAACTGGTAGGCGGCAGTCAGGTACCAGAAGCGGCCACGCGGGTCGGCATACGAGCCGGCAAAGCCGGCCGAGTGCGAGCCGTAGCTGGACGAGGCCACGAACGGCGGCTCGGCGTCCAGCAGGTTGCGCACGCCCAGGCCCAGCCGCAGGTTCTTGATGCCTTTGTAGCTGACAGCCAGGTTCCAGCGCGAGGTGTCGTCGACGTTGTAGGGCTGGGCCACGCCCAGGTTGGCGTCCACCACCGCGGCGGACTCGGTCCAGCCCTTGACGAAGGTGTTCTCCAGCGAAGCGCCCCAGACACCCATGCTCCAGTCGAAGCCCAGCGTGTGCTGCCAGCGCGGGATCGGTTGCACGCCGCCGGTGGACACGCCCACGTAGCTCTTGTAGGCCGAACCCTTGCCGTTCTGCTGCTCCCACACGCTGATGTAGGTGCCGGCAAAGCTCAGACCCAGCTTGCCCCACTCGCCCAGGCCGAAGCCGGTGCGCACGTCCAGATCGATTCCCGAGGTGCGCAGGCCGCCCAGGTTTTCGACCGGCGTGGCGATCGACGAGATGAAGCCGTCGGTGGTGCGGGTGATGCGGCTGGCGGCGTACTTGGCGTAGAGCGATGCATCGCTCATCAGCTGGTCACCCGAGATCACGCCGATCTGGTCGCTCTTGCGGATCGCCCAGTAGTCCAGCGCCAGGCTGACGTCGCGCACCGGCTCCAGCACCACGCCCAGCGAGAACTGGCGGCTCTTCTCGGGCTTGAGGTTGGGGTCGCTGGTCAGACGCACGTTGAACTGGGTCTCGCAGCGCGGATCACCGGAACGGCCAGGCGGGCAGTCCGGGTCAACCTGCACATCGGCGGTGTTGGTGTTCGAGGTCGGGCTGTTGACGTCCCACAGCGTGGGCGCGCGGAAGCCCGTGCCGGCGCTGGCGCGGACCATCCAGCTGCGGTCGGGTTGCACGCGCAGCTTCAGTGCCGGATTGAAGCTGCTGCCGAAGTCGCTGTACTTGTCGTAGCGGGCGGCCGCGGTCAGCTCGATCATCTTGCTGAAGGGCATGGCCAGTTCGCTGAACAGCGCATAGGCCTTGCGGCTGGCCGAGGTGCGCGGCACCGAGCCTTCACCGCCGATGTGCGCGCCGGCCGAGTAGTCGGCGTTGGTCGGCCGGTCGTCGGCCTTCTCCTGGCGCACATCGGTGCCCACCGCCAGCGACATCGCGCCACCGTCCAGACGGCCGATCTCGCGGCTCATCTTGGCGTCCAGACCCACCACCGTGCTCTTGGACTTGCGCACCACGCCGGTCAGGCCGGCGTCCTTCAGCAGCTGCTGGCCGGTGGCGTCGTTCGGGCCGAAGGGGTTGATGTTGCCGGTGCGCAGCGCGGCCAGGTACGGGTCCTGCAGCAGGTAGCCGCTGTAGTTCAGCGTGCCACGGGCCTGCGACAGGCTCAGGCCCACGTCGTAGTCCCAGGCGCTCCACTGGCCCGAGACGCCGGCCACCAGCCGCATGCCCTCGTTGGTGTTGTCGCTGACCCGGTTGCCCACGTCCAGCGATCGGGTGGCGATCTCGGCAAAGCCGTCGCCGTCCGGGTCCCAGTCGGCCGCGGTGAAGCCCAGGCGGGTCAGCAGCGCGATCGGGAAGTACTTGCTGCTGGTGGGCATCAGCACGTTCGGGTAGTTGCCGTTGGGCAGCACCTTCATCGCGTCGCCGCTGATCGGCGTGGGGGCCACCCGGCCGATCGTGTGGTTGCGCGCGAACGAGGCCTCGGCGAACAGCGTGGTGCTGCTGTCGAGCGCGTAGGTGCCGCGCGTGAAGACGTCGGTCTTGGTGCTGTCGGGCAGGTTGTCGACCAGCGCGGCGTAGATCGCCCGGCAGCGCTTGATCGTGTCGACCCCGTTGGGGGCCAGCGCGCCGGTGTCCTGGATCACCGAGTTGACCGGATCGCAGGCGGCCATGTCGGCGCCCGGGTTCTCATAGGCCCCCGGGGTGATGCCCACATCCATCAGGCGGCCCGGGAAGGCGCGGTAGGACGTGGGGGGCGCCGAGCCCGGCACCTCGGTGGCATGGCGCAGGTACAGGCCCTGGTCCACCGCCTTCACGCGGGTCTGCTTCTTGACGTTGCCGGTGACCAGCAGGTTGAACTTGTCGGTGCCCAGATTGCCCAGGCCGTAGGCCACCGAGACGCCGGTCTCGCGACCACCGACGCCGGCCTCGGTGTCGCCGTAGCGCAGCGAGACCTCGCCCTTCTCGTAGTCGCGCCGGGTGATGAAGTTGATCACGCCGGCCACGGCATCGGTGCCGTACACCGCCGACGCCCCGTCACGCAGCACCTCGATGCGATCGATGGCGGCGAAGGGGATGCTGTTCAGGTCCACCGCCACCGAGCCGCCGATCGAGCCGAAGGGGTGGCCCGCCAGCCGGCGGCCGTTGAGCAGCACCAACGTGCTGTTCGGGCCCAGGCTGCGCATGTTGGCATTGGAGGTGGCATAGCCCGCGCCCTGCGTGCTGTCGGAGACCATGCCCGAGATCGCGGCGACGCGGCGCAGCACGTCTTCCACGTTGACGGCACCGGACTGCTCGATCTGCTCGCGGCTGATCACGGTGACCGGCAGCGCGGTCTCGGCGGCCAGGCGCTTGATCGACGAACCGGTGACCTCGACACGCTGGGTGTCGGCGGCGGTCTGGGCCAGCGCGGCGGTGCCGAGCAGGCCGCCGCCGATGGCCAGGATCAGGCTGGCCGCCAAAGGGGTGCGATGGAACATGGATCCTCCGTGGGTCGGGACGAGGGTCCAGGTGGCCGGCTCTTGACCGGGCGCCTGGCTCAAGCCGCCGATTCTCGGAGTGCACCCCGGGGTGTTGCCAAGCAGTTTCTCGCCGGTGAACGGCGAGTGTCGCCAGGACGAAACACTGTCCGGGGTTCCCCGGGGACGCGTGACGCGCAGGCGGGCGGCGGCTCAGGGGCGCTGCAGCCGCAGCGGCTCGCCCACCTGCTCGCGCGCCACCTCGTCCGGGTGGAAGGGCAGGCGCGGCCAGCGCTTCTGGGCAAACAGGCGGAGTTGATCGGTGGCGTGCGGCGAGGCCGGGTCGCTGCTCTGGCCGTAGGTCAGCAGCGCCTGGGCCACCGGGCCGCGCTCGTCAAAGCCCACCGTCTGCACATAGCTGGTGCCGTAGTCGATGCGCAGGCCGCGCGACGAGATGCCGGGCGCGGCGCGGTCGCCCAGGTTGTTCAGCACGCCCTCGATCTCGTCGCCGCCGTGCAGGCCGATCGGCTCGTCGGTGATGGCTGGTCGTTGCACATCGGCCAGCCGCGCATCCAGCGCCAGGCCGGCCCGCAGGATCCGGGTGGCGGCCTCGTCCAGCGTGGTCCACAGCCGCGCGGCGGTGGCGGCATCGGCGAAATTCAGACCGGCCGGCGTGGCCAGTAGCTGCGCCGGATCGGCCGGCAGGCGGTAGACCTGCGGCAGACTGCGCGCGCCGCGCCAGAACTCGCGGAACAGGTGGGCGCCCCGCGAATCGCTGTCGCTGCGGCGGTCCCAGCGGGCCAGCACCGCGCAGGCCTGGACAGCGGCGGGCTGTGCGGGAGGCGTGCGCTGGCAGGCGCTCAGCAGGTCGGGCAGCACCACCTCGCCGATCAGGTTGTGGTTGGCAAACAGCTGCTGCTGCACCGAGGCATGCGTGGCCGGGCCGCGCGCCAGCAGCTCGGGGATCTCCTTCAGCCCGCTGCGGGTGCGTGCCCGACTGACGCTGGCGTCACCCACCAGCGGCGAGATGCCCTCGAAGCGCTGCGCCGGATGGCTGTGGACGAAACTGTCGTTGCTGTTGTGCAGCCAGTCGCTGCGCACGGCGACGGGCAGCC
>JAFLDI010000290.1 GCA_017302485.1 Burkholderiales bacterium
GCAGTCGCAGCTGGGCGGCGCGCAGTCGCAGTCCGACGCGGCACGCCAGGAGATCGCCGCCCGCGAGCGCGAGCGCGACCGCGCCAGCCGTTCGCTGGCAGCGATGCGCGAGGAGTTGGCGATGAACCGCCAGCTCGAACGCGAGCAGTATGTGCACCGCGCCCGCCTGATGACACTGGAGCGTGCGGTCAGCGATTACGAGGCGCAGGTCGCCTCCGCCGAGGCCGAGATTTCTCAGGCCCGCCAGCGGCTGCGCGGCTTCGAGGCCCAGGCCGGATCCCAGCGCGAAGCGCGCCGGCAGGCGGCCGCCGAGGAACTGCGCGAGGTCGAGGTCCGGCTGGCCGACACCGAGCAGCGTCTGCATGCCAGCCGTGACGACCAGCAGCGCCAGCGGGTGCTGGCGCCGGTAGCCGGTCGGCTGATCAACCTGCGCGTCAACACGCCGGGCTCGGCGGTTGGTCCCCGTGAACCATTGGTCGAGATCGTGCCCGCTGATGCGCCAGTGCTGATCGAGGCACGCCTGGCACTCGACGAAGCCGCAGATGTGCATCCCGGCCTATCCGCCGACATCCGTCTGGCCGGCCAGCAGGCACGTCACCAGCGGCTGTGGCCGGTGGAGGTGGTCCAGGTGGCTGCCGATGCCCGGGAGGACGAACGCAGTGGCCGTCCCTATGTCACGGTGCTGCTGCGTGCGCGGGCTGACGCGGGGGTGGACATGCCCCCGCTGCTGCCTGGCCAGGCCGCCGAGGTCTACCTGAAAGTCAGCGAGCGCACGCCGCTGGGCTTTCTGGCCGAGCCGGTGGCGGGCTTTTTCCGGCGTGCCTTCCGCGGTGCCTGAGCACGGCGCTCACGGCTCTCAGTGCATCCCGGCCGCCCGCAGCCGCTCCGCCTTGGCCAGGTAGAGCGAGCGCAGGTCCGGTCGTGGGCTTTCGGCGCTGGCGCGCTGCAGGTGGTCCAGCGCCTGTGCCGGGTGGCCCAGCAAGAGCTCGGCCTGGGCCAAGGCGAAGTGGGTCTCGTGGTAGTCCGGATCCCGGGCGAGCTCCTTGAGCAGCCACTCGCGGGCCGTGGCCGGGTCGCCGGCGCGCAGCGCCGCCAGCCCCCGGGCCAGGTGGGTGAACGGGGCGGTGCCCTCGATGCGAGCCAGCGCGGTGTCCAGCGGCAAGGCCTCGGCTGTCCGGCCCTGGGCGTGCAGCATGGCGGCCAGGTTGGCCAGCAGCGCCGGGTGCTGCGCAGCCAGCGTCAGGCCCTGGCGCCAGGCGAGTTCGGCCATGTCGCTGCGGCCATGGCGCTGGAGCACCACGCCCAGGGTGTTGTAGCCGGCCGGATAGGCCGGGTCCTGGCTGATCGCGGCGAGGCTCCAGGCGCGTGCCGTGGCCAGGTCGCCCTGCACCAGCCACTCCGCGGCGCGGTTGTTCAGGTACATCGCCAGCAGCCGGGCCCGATGGATGCGGCGGGCCGGCATCCGGCCTGCGGCTTCAGGCGGCAGGAAGTCGATCACCACCGACGCATCGGTCGCCCATGACTGGCTGAAGGGCGCGGCCCGGGGGGCCAGCGCCAGGTTCACATGCGTGCTGCCGACATGCAGGCCGGCCAGCCGGCTCCACTGTGTGTCCGTCAGCACCTCCCGGAACTCGACGGACAGGCCCAGGTCCTCGGCCAGCGCCGCGGTCAGCAGCACCAGCGACAGGCAGTTGCCGCTGCGGCTGGCGAGTGTCTCGGCAGCCGTGCGGGTGGTGCTGGCGTCGTAGTCCACCTGCAGAGCGCTCGACCGCAGGCCCTCGATCAGGGCCGCCATAGCGCCCTGACGTCTTGCCGCCGGGCGCAAGTGCCGCTCAAGGAAGACCTGCATGGCCGCATCGGCACGCAGTGCGGCATCGGCATCGGGCACCGTTGCCGGCGGTCCCAGGCCGGCATCGGCCCACAGCGCGGTGTCGGGTGCCACCATGCGAGGCGCCTGCGCGCACGCTGACAGCAGGACGAGGACCCAGGGCAGCAGACCGGCACGCCACAGCCGTTCAACTCGGCCGGTGCCTGCAGCGACAGGGGACGGGTGCATGCGGGCCTCCTTCGATGGCCGCGAGCCGCGGGCGACGGGACGCTGCTTCATGCTACTCCGACACGGCGCTGACAACCAGTCTCGGTGTTTCCGCGCTGCCGGCCGACCCTGGCGCTCGGGCATCATCCGGGGTACGAAACCGCGCTCGTCGTCATGTCACCCACGCCGCTGCAGATCCTGGTGCTGAGCCAGCGCCCGCTGGATCTGGTCACCTCCGCCCATGGCCCATTCATCGCCCACCAGGCCACCACGCTGGCCGAGATCGACGAGATGCTCAACCAGCATGCCTGGCACGCGCTGGTGGTGGAGTTCGGCCCCGGCCTGGCTGCCGACCAGCTGCTGCACTGGAACGGTCTGGCCCGCGCGCTGCTGGAGACGGCGCTGGTGCTGGTCTCGCCCGAGCCCACCCTGTCCGAGTGCCAACGCTGGCTGCAGGCGGGTGTGCGCGAGGTGGCATCGAGCCGTGAGCTGCATGGCGACGCTGCCGGCCGGCTACTGCGCATGGCCATCGAGCGCAAGCGCCAGGACGACACAGCGCGTCGCGCCTACAGCATCGACCTGGCCACCGGCCTGCCCAATCACCAGCAGTTGCTGGAGCACATGACCCACCTGCTGGCGCTGCGCGAGCGTGAGCCCGCGCCAATGGCGGTGGTGGTGCTGCAGCTCGAGGGCCTGCAGGTGGTCGAGGCCGCCCAGGGCGTAGAGGCCGCCAATGTGCTGCGCCGCAAGGCGGCGGTGCGGCTGCGCTCGGCGCTGCGCGCGTCGGATGTGGTGGCCTCGCTCGGCCGCGACATGTTCGCCGTGCTGCTGGCCTGGATGGACGCTGACGAAGACGCCGAACCCGTGGCACGCAAGCTGCTGGCCACTGCCAGCGTGCCGATGCAGGTCTCGGGTCAGGCAGTGCCACTGGGCATGCGCTACGGCCTGGCGCAGTTTCCGGCCCATGGCCGCGATGCGCAAAGCCTGCTCAAGCGCGCCACGGCACAGGCTGCAGGGGGCGATGGGCGCCTGGTGCGCCTGGGTGAGGCTGCCAACGACGGCGCCTGAGGCGCTGCCGCCGGCGAGCTGCTCATTTCAGGATGTCGCCCAGGCAGAGGTACTTGACCTCGACATAGTCGTCCATGCCGTGGTGCGAGCCCTCGCGGCCCAGGCCCGACTGCTTGACGCCGCCAAAGGGCACCTCGGCGACGCTGATCAGGCCGGTGTTGATGCCCACCATGCCGTACTCCAGCGCCTCGCCCACGCGGAAGATGCGGCCGATGTCGCGGCTGTAGAAGTAGCTCGCCAGGCCGAACTCGGTGGCATTGGCCAGCTCGATCGCCTCGGCCTCGGTACTGAAGCGGAACACCGGCGCCACCGGGCCGAAGGTCTCTTCCTTCGAGACCTTCATCTCGGGCGTGACATCGGCCAGCACGGTGGGCGTGTAGAAACGCTCGCCGATGCGCTGTCCGCCCACCACCACCTTGGCCCCCTTGGCCAGGGCGTCGGCCACATGGTCTTCGACCTTGGCGATGGCCTGGTCGTCGATCATCGGGCCCTGGTTGATGCCGGCCTTGAAACCATTGCCCACCTTGATGGCCGCGGCCTTGGCGGCCAGCTTCTCGATGAAGGCATCGTAGACGCTGTCCTGCACGTAGAAGCGGTTGGTGCAGACGCAGGTCTGGCCCGAGTTGCGGTACTTGCTGATGGCCGCACCCTCGGCGGCCGAATCCAGATCGGCGTCGTCAAAGACGATGAACGGCGCATTGCCGCCCAGCTCCAGCGACAGCTTCTTGACCGTGGGCGCGCACTGCTGCATCAGGATGCGGCCGACCTCGGTGGAGCCGGTGAAGCTGAGGTGGCGCACCACATCGGAGCTGCACAGCACCTTGCCCACCTCGATCGACTGCGCCGCATCGGCCGTCACCACGTTGAGCACGCCGGCGGGCATGCCGGCGCGCTGCGCCAACTCGGCCACCGCCAGCGCCGACAGCGGCGTGGCCTCGGCCGGCTTGATCACCACCGGGCAGCCGGCGGCCAGGGCCGGTGCCACCTTGCGGGTGATCATCGCGATCGGGAAGTTCCAGGGCGTGATCGCCGCACACACGCCGATCGGCTGCTTGATGATGACGTAGCGCTTGTTGCCGTCGGTGGTGGGGATGGTCTCGCCGTAGACGCGCTTGGCTTCCTCGGCGAACCACTCGACGAAGCTGGCGCCGTAGGCCACCTCGCCCTTGGCCTCGGCCAGCGGCTTGCCCTGCTCGGCGGTCATCAGGCGCGCCAGGTCGTCCTGGTGCTCCATCAGCAGGTGGAACCACTGCATCAGCAGGGCATGGCGCTGCTTGCCGGTCAGCTCGCGCCAGCTGGGCCAGGCGGCGTTGGCGGCGTCGATGGCGGCCTTGGTCTCCCTGGCGCCCAGGTCGGCCACGTCGGCCAGCTTGCGGCCGGTGGCCGGGTCGGTGACGTCGAAGCGCGCCTTGCCCTTGACCCATTTGCCGTTGATCAGGGCGTCGGTCTTGAGCAGGCTGGGGTCCCTGAGCTGGGCCAGCGGGGTGTCGGGGGTGGTCATGAAGGCGCTCTCCTGCGGGGGGATCGGGGGATTGTAGGCAGCGGTGGCGCGGCGCGCCCGCCACGGCCGACGGCGCACAATCGGGTCATGAACCGGGACACCGACAAGCGCCACCGACATGCGCGTGCTGCTGGCTGAAGACGACGAACTGCTGGGCTCCGGCCTGCGGGCCGGCCTGCGCCAGCATGGCTTTGCCGTCGACTGGGTGCGCGATGGCGTGGCCG
>JAFLDI010000291.1 GCA_017302485.1 Burkholderiales bacterium
GCTGAACTGGCGCAGCCCGATTCAGGTCTTCGCGGAGCTGATGCAGGGCTTGGCTGAATCCCATCAGGCTACAGTCCACTGATCAATCAACGAGTGCTGGGTGTTGCACTTCGGACTTGAGAACGCCCACCCTGGACGCGACCCCTGGCAAGCTGGGACCCATAACCAAGGGAAAACCCCAGACTGACAGCTGGCACCACTCCGCCCTACACTAATCATCAGCATACGCATGATGTGCATAGCCAGCAACCAAGGAGACCCCCATGACGCCCTCCCCTAGCAATCTGCCCGTGCTGGTCTCCGGCGGCGGCATCGGCGGCCTCGCCGCCGCGCTGGCGCTGCTCAAGCGCGGCTTCAAGGTGCAGGTGTTCGAGCAGGCCGAGCAGATCGGCGAGATCGGCGCCGGCATCCAGCTGGGCCCCAACGCCTTCCACGCCTTTGATGCGCTGGGCGTGGGCGACAAGGCGCGCGGCCGGGCGGTCTACACCGACTGCATGGTGATGCACGACGCGATCGATGAGTCGCTGATCGGCCGCCTGGAGACCGGCGAAGCCTTTCGCCAGCGCTTTGGCAACCCGTATGCGGTGATCCACCGGGTGGACATCCACACCTCGCTGCTGGAAGGCGTGCAGGAGAGCCCCAACGTGGAGTTCTTCACCAGCACCCGCATCGTCAAGGTGGAGCAGGACGGTGGCGTGGTCACCGCGATCGACCAGAACGGCAAGCGCTGGATGGGCCAGGCGCTGATTGGTGCCGATGGCGGCAAGAGCGTGGTGCGCGCGCAGTATGTGAATGACCCGCCGCGGGTGACCGGCCATGTGGTCTACCGCGCGGTGATCGACAAGAAGGACTTCCCCGAGAACCTGCAGTGGAACGCCGCCAGCCTGTGGGCCGGCCCCAAGTGCCACCTGGTGCACTACCCGCTGCGCGGCGGCGAGCAGTACAACGTGGTGGTCACCTTCCACAGCCGCCAGCCCGAAGAGTGGGGCGTCACCGATGGCAGCAAGGAAGAGGTGCAGAGCTACTTCCAGGGCATTGCCGCCAAGCCGCGCCAGCTGATCGACCTGCCCAAGAGCTGGCGCCGCTGGGCCACCGCTGACCGCGAACCCATCGGCACCTGGGTGTTCGGCCGCGCCACCATCCTGGGCGACGCCGCCCACCCCACCACGCAGTACATGGCCCAGGGCGCCTGCATGGCGCTGGAAGATGCCGTCACGCTGGGCGAGGCCCTGCGCGTGCACGACAACGACTGGGACAAGGCGCTGCAGCTCTACCAGGACAGCCGCGTGGCGCGCACCGCGCGCATCGTGCTGTCGGGCCGCGAAATGGGCCGGCTGTACCACGCCGCCGGCGTGGAGCGCCTGGTGCGCAACTCGCTGTGGAAGGGCCGCTCGCAAGAGCGCTTCTACGACGCGATGGAATGGCTGTACGGCTGGAACGTCGACAACTGTCTGGCCAAGTAAACCGGGGAGCACACCATGAGCGAACAAGGACGTTTTGACACCCTGGGCCGTCTGGAAGACCTGCCGCAGGACTACCGCGACGAACTCACCGCGCAGAACCTGGTGCCGCTGTGGCCCAGCCTGCGCGCGGTGCTGCCGCCGCATGTGCCGGCGCGCAAGACCCGGCCCACGCACTGGGCCTACCAGGCGCTGCGCCCGCTGCTGCTGAAGGCTGGCGAGTTGACGCCCATCGAGAAGGCCGAGCGCCGCGTGCTGGTGCTGGCCAACCCTGGCCACGGCCTGGAGAAGATGCAGGCCAGTGCCGCGATGTACCTGGGCATGCAGCTGCTGCTGCCTGGCGAGCTGGCCCCCGCGCACCGCCACACCCCCAACGCCGTGCGCATGGTGGTGGAAGGCGAGGGCGCCTGGACACTGGTCAATGGCGAGAAGTGCCCGATGGCCCGCGGCGACCTGATCCTCACGCCCACCGGCCTGTGGCACGAGCATGGCCACGACGGCAGCGGCCCGGTGATCTGGCTGGATGTGCTGGACCTGCCGCTGGTCTACTACATCGAGGCCTCGTACCACGAGGAAGTGCCCAGCCAGACCGTGCAACCCGGCCAGGGCGTCAAGGCCTATGCGCGCGGCGGCGTGGCGCCCACCACCGTCTTCCAGCGCAGCGACAAGGCCTACCCGATGCTGCGCTACCCCTGGGCCGATGCCAAGGCCGCGCTGCTGTCGCTGGCCGAGGACCAGCCCGCGCTGGAGTCGGTGCAGGTCACCTACATCAACCCCGAGACGGGCAAGGACGCCGAGAACATCCTGGGTTTCTACGCCCAGCTGCTGCGCCCGGGCCAGACGCTGCGCCTGCCGGCGCGCTCGCCGGCCCAGGTGCTGCACCAGATCGAGGGCTGCGTGGACGTGGCGGTGGAGTCCAGCGCCTTCACGCTGGCCGAGGCCGACACCTGCGCCATCCCCGGCTACACCGCGGCCACGCTGACCAACCGCTCGGCCACCGAGCCCGCCTTCCTCTTCATCGCCGACGAGAGCCCGCTGCACCGCAAGCTGGGCGTCTATGAGGTCCGTTCGTAATCCCTGACCATGACCACCTACCTGTTCCCCCCGCCGCCCGTTGCCTCGCTGCCCATCGAGGGCCGCGCCGAGCGCTTCCCCGTCAACCGCCTGTTCTTCGTCGGCCGCAACTACCACGCGCATGCGGTGGAGATGGGCAAGCCGGTGGACAAGAGCGTGGAGCGGCCGTTCTACTTCACCAAGTCGCCCAGCACGCTGGTGGAGTCGGGCTCAGAAGTGCCCTACCCCAGCGAGACGAAGAACTTCCACCACGAGATGGAGCTGGTGCTGGCGATTGGCCAGGCCGGCTTTCGCGTGCCGGCCGAGCAGGCGCACGAGCTGGTCTACGGCTACGCCTGCGGCCTGGACATGACCCGGCGCGACCTGCAGCTGGTGGCGCGCGACAAGGGCCGCCCCTGGGACCTGGGCAAGGATGTGGAAGGCTCATCGGTCTGCGCGCCGATCAAGCCGCTGCCCGGCGTGGTGCTGGAGCAGGGCGCGCTGACGATGAGCGTGAACGGCCAGGTGCGCCAGCAGTCCAACGTGGACAAGCTGATCTGGAACATCCGCGAGATCATCGCCGACCTGTCGCTGTTCTATCACCTGCAGCCGGGTGACCTGATCTACACCGGCACGCCCGAAGGCGTTGGGCCGGTGCTGCCGGGCGATGTGATCGAGGGCTCGGTCGAGGGCGTGGGCAGCGTAAAGCTGGTGGTCGGCGCTGCCGCATGAAGCTGTTCAACTTCTTCCGCAGCGGCACCTCTCACCGCCTGCGCATCGCACTGAACCTCAAGGGCCTGTCACCCGAGTACATCGCGGTGGACCTGCGTACCGAGCAGCACCTGCAGGACGCCTTCAAGGCCGTCAACCCGCAGCAGCTGGTGCCGGCGCTGGTGCTGGACGATGGCCAGGTGCTGATCCAGTCGCCCGCCATCATCGAGTGGCTGGAAGAGCGCCACCCCACGCCGCCGTTGCTGCCCGCCGACCCCGAAGCCCGCGCCCGCGTGCGCGCGCTGGCGGCCATCGTGGGCTGCGACATCCACCCGATCAACAACCGCCGCATCCTGGAGACCCTGCGCCAGCAGTTCGGCTGCGACGAGGCCGCCATCAACGCCTGGTGCGGCACCTGGATCAGCGCCGGCTTCGACGCGATCGAGGCGCTGCTGGCGGCCGACACCGCGCGCGGTGCCTACTGCTTTGGCGATGCGCCCACGCTGGCCGATGTCTACCTGGTGCCCCAGGTGGAAAGCGCCCGGCGCTTTGGGGTGGACCTGTCGCGCTGGCCGCTGATCAGCGCGGTGGATGCGGCGTGCGCGAAGCTGCCGGCCTTTGCCGACGCGGCGCCGGTGAAGCAGCCCGACGCGCCGCGCTGAGCCAGCCTGGGAGGCGGCGGCTATTGGATTGATTGGCTCAATCAAATACCCACACTGATAGCGAATCTCTAAAGTCACTGCACCGGCCACACCGGCCGACTGACCGAGGAGATGTCGATGAGCCAGCCCGCTACCGCCCAGTGCCCCTTCCACGCGTCCGCCGGGGCGCGCACCACGCCCGCTCAGCGCTCCAACGCCGACTGGTGGCCGAACCAGCTGAACCTGGCGATCCTGCACCAGCACCCGCCCGCGTCCAGCCCGCTGGCGGCCGACTTCGACTACGCCCACGCCTTCGGCACGCTGGACTACGCCGCGCTCAAGCGCGACCTGGCCGCGCTGATGACCGACTCGCAGCCCTGGTGGCCCGCTGACTGGGGCCACTACGGCGGCCTGTTCATCCGCATGGCCTGGCACAGCGCCGGCACCTACCGCACGGCCG
This sequence comes from Burkholderiales bacterium, assembly GCA_017302485.1. Classification (GTDB taxonomy): domain Bacteria; phylum Pseudomonadota; class Gammaproteobacteria; order Burkholderiales; family Burkholderiaceae_C; genus Ideonella. The sequence continues at coordinate 4,326 of JAFLDI010000291.1, forward strand.
ACGGCCGTGGCGGCGCCAGCACCGGCAACCAGCGATTCGCGCCGCTCAACAGCTGGCCCGACAACGGCGCCATCTCCTGGGCCGACCTGATGATCCTGGCCGGCAACGTGGCGCTGGAGACCATGGGTTTCAAGACCTTCGGTTTTGCCGGTGGCCGCGAAGACCTGTGGGCGCCCGAGGAAGACATCTACTGGGGCGCCGAAAAGACCTGGCTCGCTACCAGCGACCAGCCGCACAGCCGCTACCACGGTGAGCGCCAACTGGAGAACCCATTGGCCGCCGTGCAGATGGGCCTGATCTACGTGAACCCCGAAGGCCCCGACGGCCGCCCCGACCCGGTGGCCAGCGGCCGCGACGTGCGCGAGACCTTCGCCCGCATGGCGATGAACGACGAGGAAACCGTGGCCCTGATCGCCGGCGGCCACACCTTCGGCAAGGCGCACGGCGCGGGCGACCCCGCGCTGGTGGGCCCCGAGCCCGAGGCCGCGCCGATCGAGGCCATGGGCCTGGGCTGGATCAACCAGCTGGGCAGCCGCC
>JAFLDI010000292.1 GCA_017302485.1 Burkholderiales bacterium
TCGCGGTCGAGCGCCCGCAGCGCGTGGCGCGCTGCGCGTTCGTACAGGCGCGCAGCGCGCTCGCGCAGGGCCCGCGCCTGACGGGGTTGCTCAAGCTCAAGCCGGTCGGCTTCGTTGGCGACGAAGGCATAGGCGTACTGCGTGAAGCCGGCCGCCACGGCGGTGGCCAGCGCGCGGTGACCGGGCTGCTCGCGCAGCACCGACTCGGACACCTTCAGGTAAAGCGCGGCGGCTTCACGCGCTAGCTGCGGGTCATCCTCGGGGCTGGCACCCTGGGCGGCCAGGGCATCGGCCAGCGGATGTTGGACCACGGAGGCACATCCTCCGAGCAATGCAATCACACTCCACAGGCAGACGCAACGTCCCCAGGTCCCCATAGTGGCTCCGCGAAGCCCAAAGGGCGACGGACATCGACTGTAGAGCCGGAAGGTGACAGGGCGGTGTCACACGGTGGACTTGCTGCGCGCCTGGCAAGCGATGCATGGCCTCGCACGGAGCGAGTCGGCTGGCGACCGACCCTGCCGAATCGCGCGTTCGTCCGTCATGTCGTGGTCATGTGTCGACCCTAGCCTTCGGCGCATCGCCAATGGCCTTCACCAGGACGCATCACCATGGGACGCCCCCGCCAGACCCCGCCCGCCCGCCCCACCGGCACCAGCCGCCGTGACTTCTTCAAGCGCTCCGGCTCGGCGGTGGCCCTGGCCGCTGCGGTGCCGGCGCTGGTCCATGCCGGAGCGCCCAAGGCCGAGTTCCAGCATGGGGTGGCCAGCGGTGACCCGCTGGCCGATCGGGTGATGCTGTGGACACGGGTTACGCCGCTGATTGCGGCTGACAGGCTTGTGGTGAGCTACATGGTGGCGCGCGACCCTGCATTGACTGACATCGTGAGCACCGGGACCATCAAAACCGACCTTGCCCGTGACTGGACGGTCAAGGTCGACGTGGACGGCCTGCAGCCTGGTACCACCTATTACTACCGCTTCCAGTACAAGAAGTCACTCTCGCCCGTGGGCCGCACACGCACGCTGCCGGTGGGCCATGTGAGTCAGCTCCGCATGGCCGTGGTGAGTTGCTCGAACTTCGCCGCCGGCTACTTCAACGCCTACCGCCGTATTGCTGAGCGCAGCGAGCTTGACCTGGTCATCCACCTGGGTGACTACCTCTATGAGTACGGCACCGGCCAATACGGCAATACGCGGCCATGCGAGCCATCCCATGAAATCGTCACGCTTCTGGACTACCGCCAGCGGCACGCCCAGTACAAGCGCGATGCGGACTCGCAGGAGATGCTGCGTCAGCACCCCCTTGTTGCCATCTGGGACGACCATGAAACGGCCAATGACGCCTGGCAGGGCGGGGCTGAGAACCACCAGGAAGGCGCCGAGGGCGTCTGGGCCGAGCGCGTGGCGGCGGCATTGCAGGCCTACTACGAGTGGATGCCGGTGCGCGAGGTCAGGCCGAAGCAGCCACGGCGCGAGAACCGTCGCTTCACGCTGGGCGATCTGGTCGATCTGTTCATGTTGGAAGAGCGGCTGAACGCGCGCAGCCAGCAGCTCAAGGCCACGATCGAGACCCCCTTGGGTCTCGCCTTTGCCCAGACCGGTGAGTTCACGGACCCGCAGCGCGGCCTTCTGGGTGCAAAAGAGGAGGCCTGGCTGACCAAAGGCCTGCGCCAGTCCACCGCCCGCTGGAAACTGCTGGGACAAGGCGTCATGTTCGCCCAGCTCAAGGCTGTGGGCGCCTCCAACGCGGCCGGTGGCGGCCTCTTCCTGAACCCCGACCAGTGGGACGGCTACCAGCCCGCCCGCGACCGGCTGTACAGCGTGATCAAGGGCAGTGACGGCGGCGCCCCCGTGGGTAACTTGGTCGTCCTCACAGGTGACATCCACAGTTCGTGGGCCGCTGACTTGACACAGGATCCGAACAACCCCAACCCTGCTGCCGGCGGCTACGACCCAGTCACTGGGGCAGGTTCGTTGGCGGTGGAGTTCGTTGGCACCTCTGTCAGCTCACCCGGCGTGGACGACCCGAGCGGCACACTGGCCGCCTATCTGCGCGGCCAGAACCCGCACTTCAAGTACATCGACTTGAACAAGCGCGGCTACATGTTGTTGGATGTGACGCATGAGCGCGTCGTTGGCGAGTGGTGGCACCTGGAAACCGTGACTGCCCCCGATGCGGGGCAGACCTTGGCGATGGCTTACCAGGTAGAGGACGGCGCCGCGCACCTCACACCCGCAGGCCCGACATCCGCCCGTCGTGGCCCCCGCCTGGCGCCCTGACCCGGGTGTCGGAGGGTGCCCGTCGGCCGCACATGGTCAAGCCGCCCAGCAAGCCAGCCACCGGAGTGCCGCGCCTGGGTCTTGCGGCCTGTGCCCCAGAGCGGCATCTAGGGTCGGCAAGGCCCAGGGCGTCAAAGGCGTCGGGCCGCGAGTGTGCTTCGAACAGGTGTTGACGTTGAATGCCGAGCGCCCTGATGGCCGGGCTGCGCCCAGCCCGCCCCCCCCGAGGGGCGTCAAGTCGTCGTGGGGCGGCCCTGCGACGACTGGAGAGGTCAAGCTGACGCGGCGCATGCAAGTGATGCGGACGGCGCTATTGGGTGGGAAGCCGCTTTAGGGCGACGCTGAACAAGTCGCCGCGGATGGGCGCGCCCTGATTCGGGATGGGCTGCAAGGCGCACACCACAGCCATAGCCGGGGCTATGGCGAGGATGTGCAACGCTGCAGACCGCCCGAAGCAGGGATGCGCACGCCGCGAGGGACTTGTTCAGCGTTGCCTTAGGACATCATGCATGCCTTACGCCGTTGCGGTTCATGAATGGTGCGAATGGAGTTCGGGCCCTTTGCAATCGGCGAGGGGCGCTCGCCAAGCCCCCCACCAGGCCAAGGCAAGATCAGTTCAGACCATGCCCGCGCGATGCCCCGCCAGCCGTTGCTGGCAGCTGCGCACGCGGCGTTGACATCAACTCGTCGGACCAGGTGGTCGGCGTGAGCGACAACGCCGCCGGCCAACGCGTTCCGTTCCTGTCGTTGACGGGCACGATGTACGCTCTGAACGCCCTCACACCGCTGGACTCGGGCTGAACCTTGGTCGATGTCAGCGATATCAACGATCGCGGCCAGATCGTTGGTACCGGCGTGCATCCCGTCAGCGCGACCCACGCATTTCTGCTGACCCGGATCAAGCAGGCAGTGCAAGGCGAGCTCTGGTGCCGCTGTTCCCTGGCTCGGCTTGCTGAGCGCCGGCGAAACGTCTTCGTTCAGTTGCGCCGTTCGGTGTTCGCTGAGCGGCATCGGTTCGCGAGAGCTTTGATTCCGGATTCGTTGGCGCGGTGGGCAATGCCGCGGTTCATGTACGCGGTAGCCAGGTCGTTGCAGAAGGCCGGAGACCACTGCGCGCCGAACTGCTCACGCAGGGTTTCCTATTGCTCGATCGCGCGGCCATAGGCGACAACGGCTTCAGCCAGGGCGTTGATCCTCAGGCGCCCGAGTACTCCAGCGAGGAGTGGTGCACCACGATGCGCAGCTTGCCGGCGTCGTCCTTGACGAACTTCCAGGTCTTGTCGACCGAGGTCACCTTGCCCTTCTTGTCGGTGAAGTGCACCTTGCCCATGGTGGTGGCGCTGTCACCGGCGATGAAGACGGCGGAGTTGGCCACCTCGCACTTGGTCCAGCCCTTCAGGGCAAAGCCGGTGTCCTTGGGGAAGGCCGGGTCGCCGCCGACGAAGTAGGCCAGCGCACCGGCGCGGGTGGTGCGGAAGGTCTGCGGGTTGACGGTCAGCGTCGGCTTGAACAGCACAGCGCCCATCTGGTAGCCATAGGCGGCATCGATGACCTTTTCGGCCAGGGCCTTGGCGGCGGGTTGACCGCCGTTGTCATTGGCGGCGCTGATGCTGGTCAGGGCCTGGCACCAGGCCTGCTGTGCTGCGGTGACCTCGGGTTCCGAAATCGCCTGGTTGACGACAGTGACCTGTGCATGGGCTGCGCCGGACAGCGCCAGGGCGGCGAACAGCAGGGTCGGGTGGCTGAGGTGGAATGGCTTGTTCACGGTAGGTTCCTCTGGTGTGGATGCCGCCGCACCACGGTGGGAGGCGACAAGCGTGATTGCAGCATCGGGTCTTGAACCCCCGCTGAAGTTCGCATGAGCAGCGTCTGTCTGCTGAATGAACGGCAGATGAACACGCCGGGCGCCGCCGCGGCCCGGTGACAATGGCCGGCATGTTCCGTCGCCGACTCACGCTCGTGCTGGTGCTGTTCGCCTCCGTGGTGGCCTTGGCTGCCTGGGTGGCTGCCGCATCGCTGCTGGTCACCGAGCGGCAGGTGCTGCGCGGACGTGTGGCCAGCGACATCGCCACCGGCTTCATCCAGCTCTCGGCGCAGAAACAGCGCCTGCGCACCTGGGTGGCCCAGGTGCAGCAGGGCGCCAGCGCCGACCTGAGCATGCGCAGCGAGCTGCTGGCGGCGATGCAGGGCACGCTGCAGCGGCTCAAGGTGCTGGACGCCCAGGCCGCCGACCTGGACGGCAGCCACGATGCCCGACTGGAACACCAACGCCGGCTGCAGACGCTGGCCGTGCTGGAGCAGAGCGTGACGGCGCTGGACCGTGCCGTGCAGGAGGTGCGCCCCTTGGCCAAGGGCGTGGATGCCGACCAGGCCTGGCGCGAGCTGTCGCGGGTCTTCGACATGGCGGAGGGCCATGACCTGCGCAAGCTGATCGCTGAGAGCATCGTGCGCGAGGCCGCCGCCGTGCAACGTGAGCGCGTGGCCGCCGATGGCACGCTGGCCTGGGTGCGCTGGCTGTGGTTGGCCTCGGCGGCCCTGTTGGCGGCCGGCGCGGTGACGGC
>JAFLDI010000293.1 GCA_017302485.1 Burkholderiales bacterium
CGCGATTTTTCGGGCCGCGCGCGATCAATTCATGGATGTCTACCGGCGCCATCAGCGACTCCTTGGCCAGCAGCATCGCCTTTTCCGGAGTGCCGCCGCGCCGCCCAGCACGCACACCAGGGCGAGCGCAAACTGGAGCGCCACCAGCACGGTGCTGTCGTCGGGGAGGAAGTACACGAGGGCGGGTCCGGCCAGCAGCAGGGCGGTCGTCAGGGCGGGGGTGCAGGGAACCTGTGGCATGGCGCGATGCTCCGAGCATGACTGAGCTGCGTCAAGTTAGGTGCATCCCCCCAGCGCCGGCGCTGGATTCCCCCAAGGCCGGCGCGCCCGACTGTCGCTATCGTCGCCCCACCGTTGAACTTGGAGTTCCTGCCATGGCGTCCTCGCCGCAATTGCTGCTCGACCACGTCTACGCCCACGAAACCCAGCGTGCCGACCGGGTCTTCATGACCCAGCCGGTCGGCAACGGCCAGGTGGTGGACTACACCTGGGGCCAGACCCTGGAGCAGGCGCGCCGCATGGCCGCGCACCTGCAGGCCCAGGGGCTGCCCCCGGGCGCGCGCGTGGCGATGCTGTCGAAGAACTGCGCGCACTTCGTGATGGCCGAACTGGCCATCTGGATGGCCGGCTACACCACGGTGGCCATCTTCCCCACCGAGACCGCCGAGACCGTGAACTACGTGCTCTCGCACAGCGAGGCCAGTCTGCTGTTCGTCGGCAAGCTTGACACCTGGCAGCATCAGAAACCCGGCGTGCCCCAGGGCCTGCCCTGCATCGCCTTCCCGCTGGCGCCCGAGGGCCATGGCCTGCCCACCTGGGACGAGATCACCGCCCGCACCGCGCCGCTCTCAGGCCAGCCCGCGCGCGCGCCGCAGGACATCGCGGTGCTGATGTACACCTCCGGCTCCACCGGCACGCCCAAGGGCGTGATGCACAGCTTCGAGCGCTTCAGTGCCGCCGCGGTGGGCATCCGCGAGGACCTGCGCCGGCGCATCGGCCAGGACGCGCCCTACCGCGTGCTGTCCTACCTGCCGCTGTCGCACATCTTCGAGCGCTCCTGGATCGAGGGCGCGGCCCTGGTGGATGGCCGCACCCACATGTTCTTCGCCGAGGCGCTGGACACCTTCCTGGCCGACCTGCAGCGCGCCCGCCCCACGCTGTTCATCAGCGTGCCGCGGCTGTGGCTGAAGTTCCAGCAGGGCGTGTTCGCCAAGATGCCGCCGGCCAAGCTCGAGCGCCTGCTGAAGATCCCGCTGCTGGGCAAGATCGTCGCGAAGAAGGTGCGCACCGGCCTGGGCCTGGACCAGGTGCTGATGGCCGGCAGCGGCTCGGCGCCGATCCCGCCCGACCTGATCGCCTGGTACCGCCGCATCGGCCTGCCGCTCTATGAGGGCTACGGCATGACCGAGGACTGTGCCTACTCGTTCACCTCGAACGCGCAGTACAACGCGCCGGGCTATGTGGGCGTGGCGCTGCCGGGCGTGCAGGCGCGGCTGAGCGCCGAGGGCGAGATCCTGATCAAGAGCCCGGGTCAGCTGGTGGGCTACTACAAGCGCCCCGACCTGGACGCCGAGGTCTTCACCGAGGACGGCTTCTTCCGCACCGGCGACCTGGGCGAGATGAATCCGCAGGGAATGCTCAAGCTGACCGGTCGCGCGAAGGAGTTGTTCAAGACCGCCAAGGGCAAGTACGTGGCGCCGGCGCCGATCGAGAACCGCCTGAACGCCCACCCGATGGTGGAGCTGTCGCTGGTCTCGGGCGTGGGCCAGCCGGCCGCCTATGCGATGGTGCTGCTCAGTGAGACCCTGCGCCCGCGCCAGCATGAGCCCGAGCTGCGCGCGCAGGTCACCGACGAGCTCTCGCGCCTGCTCGACGAGATCAACGCCGCGGTGGCCGACTACGAGCAGCTGAAGATGCTGGTCGTGGTGCGCGAGCCCTGGAGCATCGAGAACGGCTGCCTGACGCCGACGATGAAGATCAAGCGCGCCGGCATCGAGAAGATGATCGCCTCCGAGCTGGACCGCTGGTACGCCGACAAGCAGAAGGTGCTCTGGCAGTGAGCCAGAGGCGCCTGGCTCAGGCCACGCGCCGCATCACCGCGCGCGAGGCCCCGGGCCGCGTGCAGCGAAACAGGTCCTTGGGGTCCTCGGCCTCGGGCACCAGTTGCACCCGGCTGCCCAGGCCATGCGCCTGGGCCTGCTCCAGCACGTAGCGCAGCGTGGAGTAGTCCTCCAGCGCAAAGCCCACCGAGTCGAACACCGTGACCTGGTCGTCGTGCTCGCGGCCCGGCACCTGGCCGGCCAGCACGTGCCACAGGTCGACCACCGGGAAGTCGGCCGGCAGCTGCTGGATGTCGCCCTCGATGCGGGTCTGCGGTTCGTACTCCACCACCACGCGCGCGCCGCGCAGCACGTCGGCGTGCAGCTCGGTCTTGCCGGGGCAGTCGCCGCCCACCGCATTGAGGTGCATGCCGGGCTCGATCATCTCCGGCGTGATGATCGTGGCGCGGGTCTTGTCGGCGGTGACGGTGGTGACGATGTCGGCACCGCGCACCGCGTCGGCGGTGGAGGCGGCGCGGCGCAGCGTCAGGCCCGGATAGACCGAGAGGTTGCGCAGCAGCTTGTCGGTGGCGGCGGGGTCGACGTCAAAGACGGCGATCTCGTCGATGCCCAGGTGCGCATGGAAGGCCAGCGCCTGGAACTCGCTCTGCGCGCCATTGCCGATCAGCGCCATGCGGCGCGCGCCCGGCCGGGCCAGCACGCGCGCGGCCATCAGCGAGGTGGCGCAGGTGCGCAGCGCGGTGGCCACGGTCAGCTCGGACAGCAGCACCGGGTAGCCGGTGGCCACATCGGCCAGCACGCCGAAGGCCATCACCGTGGGCAGGCCCTGGCGGGTGTTGCCGGGGTGGCCGTTGACGTACTTGAAGGCGTAGCGCTGGGCATCGGCGACCGGCATCAGCTCGATCACGCCGATGTCCGAATGGCTGGCCACGCGGGCCGACTTGTCGAAGTCGTTCCAGCGGATGAAGTCGGCGCGCAGCGTGTCGGCCAGTTCACCGATGAAGCGTTCCAGGCCGACCGTCTGCACCAGGCGGGACATGGTGGGCACGTCGATGAAGCGGGTCATGTCTTGTCTCCTTGCGTGGCGCAGTGGTCTGCGCCCATGGCCTGGATTGTTCCCGCAGGTGCTGCCATATTGAAGAGAGCAACTTGTCAGGTTAAGCTGTTTGCCTGGCAATTTGCTAGGTAGTGGTGCCACTTTGCTCAAATGGACGACGTCGACCGCCAACTGATCGCGCTGCTGCGCGCCGATGCCCGCATGCCGGTGGTGGCGCTGGCGCGGCGCCTGAAGGTGGCGCGCGCCACGGTGCAGAACCGCATCGCCAAGCTCGAGGCCAGCGGCGTCATCGTCGGCTACACCGTGCGGCTGCGGCCCGAGGTCGAGGGCCAGCGCATCCGCGCCATGACCTCGATCGAGGTCGACGGCCATGTGGGCGAGGCGGTGCGCCGCGCCTTGCGCGGTCACCCGCATGTGGTGGCGCTGCACACCACCAACGGCCGCTGGGACATGATTGCCGAACTGGCCGCCGACTCGCTCGAGGCCTTCGATCAGGTGCTGGGCGAGATCCGCCAGATCGAAGGCATCGCCACCACCGAGACCAGCATCCTGCTGTCCACGCACAAGGCGTGATCGCGCTGTCGTGGCACGAAAGCTGCGACCATGCAGGCCCTGACCTCTGCCCCGGAGCCCCGATGGACCTGCCTGCCCACCAACTGACGATGACCGTGCTGATGACGCCGGACACCGCCAATTTCGCCGGCAATGTGCATGGCGGCACCATCCTGAAGCTGCTCGACCAGGTCGCCTATGCCTGCGCCAGCCGCTATGCGGCGCGCTATGTGGTGACGCTGTCGGTCGACCAGGTGGTGTTTCGCGAGCCGGTCCATGTGGGCGAGCTGGTGACCTTTCTGGCCGCGGTCAACCACACCGGCACCAGTTCGATGGAGGTGGGTGTCAAGGTGATCGCGCAGGACATCCGCTCGCAAAGCCAGCGCCACGTCAACAGCTGCTTCTTCACGATGGTGGCGGTGGACGACGAGCGCAAGCCGGTGCCGGTGCCACCGCTGCGCCCCTTCACGCCGGATGAGAAGCGCCGCCACGCCGCGGCCGTCGTGCGCAAGGAATTGCGCCAGGAGTTCCAGCGCCGCACGGCGGCCCTGCGCCAGGAGCCGGCGGCTCAGTAGACGTCGCGCAGGTAGCGCCGCTGGCGCGTCAGGCCGGCCATCCAGTCGGCGGCCGCATCGTCGGCCAGGCCACCGTGCTGCATCGCCACCTCGCGCAACGCCTGCTCCACATCGTGCGCCATGCGGCTGGCGTCGCCGCAGACATAGAGGCTGGCACCGTCCTGCAGCCAGGACCACAGTTCGGCGCCGTGCTCGCGCAGGCGGTGCTGCACATAGACCTTGTCGGCCTGGTCGCGGGAGAAGGCCAGGCTCAGGTGGGTCAGCAGGCCGTCACGCTGCATGGCCTCGAGCTCGTCGCGGTAGTAGAAGTCACTGGCTGCATGCTGCTCGCCGAAGAACAGCCAGTTGCGCCCGCGTGCGCCGCGGGCGCGCCGCTCGTGCAGGTAGCCGCGGAAGGGCGCGATGCCGGTGCCGGGGCCGATCATCACCACCGGGCGTGCATCATCGTCAGGCAGCCGGAAGCGCGGGTTGGGCTGCACGAACAGCGGCACCGGCTGGTCGGCCGCGCGGTCGGCCAGGAAGGTCGAGCACAGGCCGCCGCGGGCGTGCGCGCCGTGGCGCCAGCGCACGGTGGAGACGGTCAGGTGC
>JAFLDI010000294.1 GCA_017302485.1 Burkholderiales bacterium
CCGATCAGCGCGATGGTGTCGCCAAAGGTGCTCGACATAATCAGGCCCACCATGAAGATGATCGGCCCCAGCCAGCTCCCGAACTGCACCGCCGGCACCAGGCCGGAGCGCAGACGCAGCGGGCCATAGTGCTGCTGGTCCTGGAGCGCGTGGCCGGCCTCGTGGGCAGCGACGCCCACCGCGGCCAGGCTCGGCGTCTGGTAGACATCGCGGCTGAGGCGAAGCACCTTGTGGCGCGGGTCGTAGTGGTCGCTGAGCGTGCCGCCGGTCTGTTCCACCATCACCGTCTGCAACCCGTTGAGGTCGAGGATGCGCCGCGCGGCCTGCGCGCCGCTTACGCCGCTGGCGGAGCGCACGTTGGAATATTGGGCAAAGGTGCTTTTGACGCGCATCTGCGCCCACAGCCCCAACAGCAGCGGCGGGATGGACAAAATCAGATAGAGCGGGTCAAAGTAGAAAAAGGGCATGGCGCTTTCTCCTTGAAGCAAAGGCACTGCACAAAGGGCGTAAAGATAGAATTCACCGTTTTCATTATACGCAACCGCCGCGTTCTCAGTTTCATCGGCGCAGGCGCGAACGCACCTGGCTGTCGCTCAGGCGCGCGCCACGCTGACCGATGAACAGCGCCGGCTCGCCGGGCGCGGCCAGACCGGAGCGCTGCGTCAGCCAGGCACGCAACGCGGCCACGGCTGCGTCGCCGATCGGCACGCTGCGACGCTTGCGGCCCTTGCCCAGCACATGTGCCGTGCCATCGGCCAGGTCGACCCAGCCAGCCGCCTGCGGCCCAGCCGCGCAGTCCAGACCGACCAGCTCGCCCACGCGCAGGCCGCCGCCGTACAGCAGTTCGGCGATCGCATGGTCGCGCGCGGCCAGCGCCGGGTCGTCGACCTCGTTCTCGTGGGCCGCCAGCGCCACCGCCTGGTCCACCGGCAGCGCCTTGGGCAAGGGCTTGGCGGCCTTGGGCGGGCGAACGCCATCAACCGGGTTGACCCCCACCGCGCCCTCGCGTCCCCACCAGCGGAAGAAACCGCGCCAGGCCGACAGCTGCAGCGCCAGACTGCGCGGCGACAGGCCGGCACCATGCAGCGCGGCGACCAGACCACGCACATGGTGTGGCTGGGTGCGCTGCAGCGGCACGTCCTGCGCCGCCAGGCCATCGGCCAGCCGGCGCAGTGCATCGTCGTAGAGGGCCAGCGTGCGCGCCGCCACGCGGCGCTCGACACGCAAGTGCGTCAGGTAGCGCTGCACGGGCTCGGGCGGCGCTGTGCAGGCGGGCATGTCAGCGGGCGAACAGTCGCGCCAGCGCGGCACCGGCGATGTCGCCCACCTGTTCCAGGAACTCGGTGCCCATGTCGGCCTGGTAGCGCAGCGCATCGGGCGAGCCCAGCACCAGCAGGCCGAAGCAGGCGCTGTCGGAGGCCTGGCGGCGCAGCGGGATCATGGCCATCGACTGCGCCGGTGCGCCGTCCAGCCACTGGGCCGCGGCAAAGCCCGAGTTCAGGCCGCAGTAGGGGCCGCTCAGACTGGCGGCGAAGGTGTGCAGATCGTCATCGGTGCCCTCGGTCCAGGGCCTGCCACCGCCGTCAACACCCCACAGGCGCAAGGCGACCTGCGGAATCAGGAACTGCTCGCGCAGGCCTTCGACCACGGCCTGGTGCAGGGCATCGGCGTCGGTGGCCCGCATCACCGCACAGGTCCAGCCGTGCATGCGGCGGGCGATGGAGGCGTTGTCATTGCCGGCCCGCACCATGTCCATGTAGCGCCGCTCCAGACCCTTGATGCGCTCGCGCAGCATGTCGATCTGGCGTTCCTGCAGGGACACCGCGCGCCCGCCGTGCGGGCTGGGCAGTTGCACCGCAGCCAGCAGCTCGGCATGGCGCTCGAAGAATCCGGGCGTGTTGGCCAGGTAGTCGGCGATGTCGTCCTCGGTGATGCCTTGCACCCCGTCCGGCGTATTGCTCACAGCTCGATCTCTCCTTCAAAGACGGTGACAGCCGGGCCGGTCATCAGCACCGGCGCCTCGCCACCGGCCCACTCGATGGTCAGGCGTCCGCCGCGGGTTTCGACGTCCACCGTGGCGTCCAGCCAACCCAGACGGATACCGGCCACCACCGCGGCGCAGGCGCCGGTGCCGCAGGCCAGGGTTTCGCCGGCATCGCGCTCGAAGACACGCAGCGCGATCTGGTGGCGGTCGAGGACCTGCATGAAGCCGGCGTTGACCTTGCGCGGGAAGCGCGCATGGGCTTCGATCAGCGGGCCCAGTTCGGCCACCGCAGCGGTGCGCACATCCTCGACGCGCTGCACCGCGTGCGGATTGCCCATCGACACCAGCGCCACCTCCACGGTCGGGCCTCCCGGCAAGGCCAGCGGCCACAGCTGGGCCTGGCCCAGGGCGCGCGGCTGCAGACCGGTGGTGTCGAAGGGCAAGGCCTCGGGCTCGAAGCGCGGGCGGTTCATGTCGACGGTGACGCGGCCGTCCGCCTGCATACGCAGCTCAAGCCGGTTGTTGATCGTGGCCACGCGCACCACTGGCTTGTCGGTCAGGCCGTGGTCGCGCACATAGCGGACGAAGCAGCGCGCGCCATTGCCGCAGTGCTCGACCTCGGTGCCGCTGGCGCCATTGAAGATGCGGTAGCGGAAATCCACGCTGTCATCGGGTGCTGGCTCAACGACCAGGATCTGGTCGGCACCGACGCCGAAACGGCGGTCACCCAGCTTCTGCAGCTGGCGGGGCGAGAGCTTGAGCGCGGCGCGCGTGGCATCGAGCACGACGAAGTCATTGCCGGCGCCCTGCATCTTGGTGAACTTGACGAGCATGCGCGGGATTATCGGGGGTCAGGCACGCCCTGCGCCGGAGGCTCAGCGGTACACCGGGGGTGCGCCGTCGGGCCGGGTCTTGAAGCGGCGATGCACCCACAGGTACTGGCTCGGGTTGCGCAGGATCTCCTGCTCGATCCAGGCGTTGACGCGGCGCGTGGCGGCCAGGTCATCATCGCCAGGGAAATCGGTCCAGGGCGGCAGGTAGCGCACGCGCCAGCCCTGGCCGCCTGGCAACATCTCGGCCACCACCGGCTGCACCGTCATCTTCAGACTGCGGGCCATGCGCGCCGGGGCCAGCAGCGTGGCCGCGGGCACCCCGAAGAAGGGCACGAACTCGGCGTCCTTCAGGCCGAAATCCATGTCCGGCAGGTTCAGGAACACCGCACCGCGCTTGACCGCACGCACCAGAGGCAGCGCGCGCTCGCCGTGGCGCGAGAACAGCTCGCCCTGGCCGAAACGCAGGCGACCGGTGCGCATGGCCTGGTCGAACACCGGATTGGACTGCTCGGTGTAGATCGAGCCCACCCAACGCTTCTGGAACAGCTGCGAGGCGGTCCCGGCCAGTTCGAGCGCCAGGAAGTGTGGCACCAGCCACATGACTGCGCCGGGGTGACGCTCGGCGAAGTCGACCTCGCCCTCAATGCGGATCAGCCGGCGCAGGCGCTCGGGGCTGGCGTACCAGAGCATGCCGCGCTCCAGGATGCTGCGGCCCAGCCAGCCGAAGTGCGCCCGGGCGATGGCTTCGCGCTCGGCCAGTGCCCGCTCGGGAAAGCACAGCTCAAGATTGCGCAGTGCCGTGCGCCGGCGCGAGCCACCCATCCACCACAGGAGCCGGCCCAGGCCGCGGCCCAGTGCGTCCTGCGCCGCCATCGGCAGCCAATGCAGGCACCACACCAGCGCCAGCACCACGCGGGCAGCCGCGTTGGCCAGCCAGCTGTCGCTGCGGCCGCTCATGCCTGGGCTGCGGCGACACGCCGCGGCTGCTTGTAGCGGTGGTAGCCCCACAGATACTGGTGGGGCCAACGCCGGATCACCATTTCCATCGTGCGGTTGACAACGGTGGCGGCCTGCACCTGGGCCGCCTCGTCGCTGCCGACCGGCAGGTCCGCCTCCAGATCCAGCAGATGCACCTCGAAGCCGGCGCCGCCAGGCAGGCGTTCGCAGCACAGCACCAGCACCGCGGCACCGGTCTGCTGCACCAGGCGGGCCGCCAGGGTCATCGTGTAGGCCGGCTGGCCGAAGAACGGCGCCCAGACCCCCTGGCCCTCGGGCGGCACCTGGTCGGGCAGCAGGCCGACCATCTCGCCCTTCTTCAGCGCGCGCAGCATCTGGCGCACGCCGCTGAGGTTGGCCGGCGCGGTGGCCAGGCCGGGACGGTGGCGGGCGGTCTCCTCCAGTTCGCGCAGAAAGGCCTGGCGCGCCGGTCGGTAGAGCACGGTCAGCGGCAATTGCGCCCCCCAGCGCTCAACCACGGCGCGCGCCGAGACCTCGAAGCTGCCCAGGTGGGGCGTCAACAGCACCAGGCCACGGCCCGCGGCGATGGCGGCATCGATCTTCGCGCCCCGCTCCTCGGGCTTGGTCCGTCCGACGCGGCCCACGGCAACCCCGGTCCAGACCAGGCGGTTCTGCTTGGCATCCACCAGGTCCACGTTGAGGGTGCCTTCGGTGTACTTGTACACGTCGGTGCGGTCGCGCCAGTACGGCACGGCGACGTAACGCCGCGCGCGGTAGCTGTAGTAGTAGTCGTAGTCCACTTCCGGGGTGCTGTAGACGTCGGTCTTTTCCTGCATGTAGGCGTTCAGGTTGACCCACAGGTCCGGGGACTTCTCGTCGTACGCGTAGCCGCGCGCCTCCATCTGCCGACGCGCCGCGTCCTTGGTACGCCCGCTGGTGAGGGTGGCGTAGCCCTGGTTCTCGATCGCCAGCGGCGAGAAGAACGCGAACGTGCGGTACCGGGCGAAGTCGGCGGACGGGTCGACATCGCTGGTGATGCGCGGACCG
>JAFLDI010000295.1 GCA_017302485.1 Burkholderiales bacterium
GAGCAGGGCCGCGAGCGCGATGCCGCCCACGCTGAGGCTCACCCGCTGTCCCAAGCCCAGGCGCAGCGCTTCGGCCGCGCGCCCGCGCAGGTCCATGCGCAGCACGCGCCCGGCCTTGAGGACATGCAACAGGCGGCCCTGCTCGGCCTCGGCGCGCATGGTGGCGTAGAGCGCCTCGCAGGCCGCCACCTGCTCGCGGGTCGGCACACCGCGCACCGACAGGTAGCCCACCGGGCGACCGTCCTCGACGATGGGCGTCACGTTGGCCTGTACCCAGTAGTGACGACCGTCCTTGCGGCGGTTCTTCACCACGCCGGTCCAGGGTCGCCCTGCCTCGATCGTGGACCACAGGTCACGGAAGCCTTCTGCGGGCATGTCAGGGTGACGGATCAGGTTGTGGGGCTGGCCCATCAACTCTTCTCGGGTGTAGCCGCTGACCTCGATGAAGGCCGCGTTGCAGTAGGTGATGCGGCCCTTGAGGTCGGTGGTGGACACCAGAGTGGAGCCTGGCGGCAGCAGGACTTCTTCCGGGATCACCGGTGCATTCAGGCGCATGGCGGGCTCGTGGACTGCTTGGGCGGGCCCCGTACGTGCGGGGGAGGGTCGACAGGTCCCCGAAGCTTAGGCGGGTCCCGCTGCGGGCCAGCCATCGAACAGCAGCCCTGCTCCAGCTCAATTCACGGCGGTGGACGAACGGCGATCGAGCCAGATCGCCAGACCCTGGGCGTTGAGTTCGATGTCGATGGCCAGGGCTTCGGCCACGGCGGCGGCGTCCAGACAGCAGCCATGCCTTGCCAGTGCCTCGGTGTAGAGCTTGCGCAGTCCCTTGCACAGCATGGCATGCCGCGCCGGTCCGGAGTCCACCGACAGTCCCAGGGCGACCATGCGCCCGAGCAGGTCCCGCAGGCCCTCGGCCAGGGTGGCCACCTGACCCAGGCGGCCATAGTGGGTCAGGTACACCCAGTCGGGCCGACGTGCGCACAAGCGCGCGATGCTGTCCAGCAGCGCCTCGGGCTCGAACTGCACGGGCGTGCTGGTCGGCAGGATCCAGGGGCGGCCATCCACGTCGAACTCGCGGTACGACAGGCCGAAGGTGTCACCGGTGAACCAGCCCCGGCTGACCGGGTCCCAGATGGCGTGGTGGTGGCGCGCGTGGCCAGGGGTGTCGACCAACTCCAGCCGCCGCTGTCCCAGGCGGATGGTCTGTCCGTCATGGCTGCTGTCCACGCGATCGGCCGGCACGGCGATCAGCGTGCCATAGGAGCGGTCCATCTCCGTCTGGCCGTAGACCGCCAACGCACCCTGGTAGAGCGCACCGGGATCGATCAGGTGGCGTGCACCTCGGGGGTGCACCAGCACGCGCGCGCGAGGCAGGTGCTGCATCAACGGACCCACACCACCGGCATGGTCAAGGTGGACATGGGTGGGGATGACCCAGTCGACCGCGTCGCGCGCCAGCCCCAGCGCGTCCAGCGCCCCCAGCAGGCGGGGCAGGGCGCGGCCGGTGCCCGTGTCGATGAAGGCGGCTCGGCCGTCGTCGACCAGCAGGTAGGCGGCGTCGAAGTGGTCGCGCTGAAAGGCGGTGTCGATCAGGTGGACGCCGCTGCCCAGCGGCACCAGCCAGGTCGGCAGCGCCACGGTGTTCAGGACTGGCCAGCCAGGATGGCGTACAGGCGACCCAGGTCGGCCGCGCCATCATTGCCCTGGACGCTGCGCAGCATCTGCTGGGCCTTGCCCTTGCTCTTGCCTTGCATCAGCGCCTGGCCCAGGCGCAGCTTGGCGTCCTCAGGACGCTTGAGCCCACCCTTGGCGATCCCTTGCTCGATCAGGCTGACGCCCTTGTCGGCCTGCCCGGCGGTGGCCAGCACGCTGCCGATCTGCACCAGCGCGTTGCCGTCCTTGGCCGCCGTGGCATCGGCAATGTCCTTGTCGCGGTGGGCGGCCGACTCGGCTTCCTGCTTGACCGCCAGGTCGCGCAGGCGCTTGTGGCGTTCGGCCTCGGCGCCAGTGCCCAGCGCGCCCGACGCGAAGCCCTTCTCGACCACCTGCCTGGCCTCAGCCGCGTACCCGGCCTGCAGGGCCAGCTGCGCCATCTCCATGTACTCCTCGGTCTTGGTCAGATTGCCGGTAGCCAGACGCAGGCGCAACAGATCCAGCGAGAAACGGTCGGAAAAGCCGGACTTGCGGGGCAGCCGGCCCAGCGTGGCGGCCCAGTAGTCCTTCTTAGGGTAGTGGGCGACCAGCTTCTCCAGGGTGGAGAACTGGCCGGCCGTGTTGTTGGTGCGCTGCTGGGCGTCGGCCAGGCGCAGCAGGTCGCCCTCGTCGGGGCGCCGGCCGGCCTGCTCAGCGGCGGAAATGGCGGCCTGAGCGTCCTTGGCAATGGCTGAGTAGTCGCCGCTGGCGCCCTGCAGATAGGCCTGCAGCTGCTTGAGCTGCGAACTCTGGCTGCCCAGCGACAGGGCCTTCTGCACCCACTGCGTCGCACGGGCGTTGTCCTTGAGCTGCGAGTACGCGAAGGCCAGCGACTCGGCCATCTGGACCTGCTCCGCGCCGGAAAGCTTGCCCGAGTTGAAGGCCGCCTCGAACGCCTGGGCGGCAGTGGCGTTGTCGCCAGCGCGCTGGGCCGCCGCGCCGCGCATGCGGTCGATCATCAGTTGCTCCTGGGCGCTCTTGCCACCCACGGCGTCTGCCTCGCGGACCTTCGCCAACGCCTCCTTGGCCTTGCCGGCGCGCAGCAGTTCGCTGGCCTGCTGCAGCGGCTTGCCCACCTCGGGGCGCAGGCTTTGGGCCTGGACGGCCGACAGGCAGCCGGCGGTCAGCAGAGCAAGGGTGAGGGCGCGCAGGGAGGTCATGGTGGTGTCGCGGAAATGAAGATGGGGTTCCAACGTGACAAGGGACCGGTCCGTTGATCGGCCGATCCCCTGCACAGGCGAGGCCGGGGCCTCAGTTCATGAATTGCTCGTTGCCGACGATGCCGATCTTGGTGACACCCAGGCGCTGCGCCTCGGCCATCACCATGGCCACATGCTTGTAGGTCACCAGCTTGTTGGGGCGCAGGTGCACCTCGGGCTGGTCAGGCAGCTGGGCGATGCGGTAGAGCTTGGCCTGCAACTCGGCGCGGTCGGGCACCATCTCGCCGTTCCAGGTCACCGTGCCGTCGAAGTCCACGTCGATGCGGATGATCTCCGGCGGCGTGGGCGGCGGTGCGCTCTGGCTGTTGACCGGCATGTTCATCTTCACCGCATGCGTCTGCACCGGGATGGTGATGATGAACATGATCAGCAGCACCAGCATCACGTCGATCAGCGGCGTGGTGTTCATCTCCACCATCATGTCGTCATCGGACGAGCCAACGCTCATGGCCATGGCTGATTCTCCTTATTGGTTGGGCGGCGGCTCGGTGACGAAGGCCACCTTGGCGATGCCGGCGCGCTGGCAGGCCACGATCAGCTTGCCCACGGACTCGTAGCGCACGTTTTCGTCGCCACGGATGTGGACCTCGGGCTGCGGATCCTTGACCGATTCCTTCTTCAGTGCCTCGACCAGCGCCTCGTTGTCGGGCATCAGCTTGGTGTTCCAGTAGACGTCGCCGTCCTTGGAGACGCCCAGCAGGATGTTCTCCGGCTTGGTCACCGTCACCACATTGCGCTCCTTCGGCAGCGACAACTGGATCGACTGGGTGATCGCCGGAATGGTGATCAGGAAGATGATCAGCAGCACCAGCATCACGTCCACCAGCGGCGTGGTGTTGATGCTGGAGTTCATCTGCTCTTCGCCGTCTTCGGCGGAGCCTACGCTCATGGCCATGGCCAGATCCTTTGCACAGCATTTCAGGGGGGCGGCGGGGAGGACTTCCTGCCGGGCCGCTCCAGGGAGATCGCTCCCCTCGGGGGACGACCTTGCCCTCAGGGCAAGGTCTGGGGGCCCTTACTTCTTGCCGGCCAGCAGCACGTTGTGCAGGTCGCCCGAGAAGGCGCGGACCTTCTCCATCACGCTCTTGTTGCGGCGGATCAGCCAGTTGTAGCCCATCACCGCCGGCACGGCCACGGCCAGGCCGAAGGCGGTCATGATCAGCGCCTCGCCCACCGGGCCGGCGACCTTGTCGATCGAGGCCTGGCCGGCGATGCCGATGGCGGTCAGCGCGTGGTAGATGCCCCAGACGGTGCCGAACAGACCCACGAACGGCGCGGTGGAGCCCACCGTGGCCAGGAAGGCCAGGCCATCCTGCAGGCGGCTGTTGATGTTGTCGCTGGCGCGCTGCACGCTCATGCCGATCCAGGTGTTCAGGTCGATGTTCTCGACCAGCGTGCCCTCGTGGTGCTCGCTGGCCTTCAGGCCCTGCTCGGCGATGTAGCGGAAGGCGGTGCCTTCGGCCAGGGTCTCGGCGCCCTTGCGGATCGAGCCGGCCTTCCAGAAGGTGTCGGCGGCGGCCTGCGCGCTCTTGAGCATCTTGTGCTGCTCGACCAGCTTGGTGATCAGGATGTACCAGCTGCCCATCGACATGATGACCATGATGATGGCCGTGCCCTTGGTGACGAAGTCACCATCGCGCCACATGGCTTCCAGGCCGTAGGGGTTCTCGACGGCTTCCTTCTTGACCTCGGGCGTGATGCCGGCGGCCGGCGCAGCCACTTCGGCGGCCGGGGCGGACGCGCCTTCGGGGGCCGAGGCCTGGGCAAATGCCGTGGTGGTGGTCGCGCCGATGAGGCCGACGCTGGCGGCCAGCAGGGCGGCGCGCACGATCTTGAGCAGGGACATGATTCCTCCGGGATGCAAGGGGTTCAACGGTGCCAGGGGAGCGGTGGA
>JAFLDI010000296.1 GCA_017302485.1 Burkholderiales bacterium
CGGGGCAGCGGGCGGCGTCGGCGTCGGCGTCGCGACGGCCGGGGACGGGCTCATGCAGGTCCTCCTGCGGCTGGGCCGCGTGGGGCATGGGCAAAGTATGCCAGTCGCCACCCGCGCCGTGGCGAAGCGCCATGGGCGTGATGTGGGATGGTCTGGCGGGCCTGGGCGTGCCCTGCCTGGGGCGTTCAGGGCGGGTCGTAGCGGATGCGGTAGAGCGCGCCCGCGTGGTCGTCCGAGACCAGCAGTGAGCCGTCGGGCAGTTCGGCCACATCGACCGGCCGGCCCAGATAGCGGCCTTGCTCCAGCCATCCCTCGGCAAAGACGGTGGGCGCACCGGCTTGGCCGTCCGGCTTCAGCGGCACGAAGTTCAGCAGCGCACCGGTGGCCTGGCTGCGGTTCCAGGAGCCTCGCGAGGCGACGAAGATGCCGCCGCGGTAGCCAGCCGGAAACTGGCTGCCGCGGTAGAAGTGCATGCCCAACTGGGCCTGATGCGCCGGGAACTCGGCCTGCGGCGGCGTCCACTGTGCGGGCGCCGGAAGGTCCTTCAGGTCGGGCGCCACGGCCGTGCCGGCGACCGGCGTGTCGCGGCCATGGATGAAGGGGTAGCCAAAATGCTCGCCGCCAGGGCGGGTGATGCGGTTGAGCTCACCGGGCGGGATGTCGTCACCCATGTGATCGGTCTGGTTGTCCGTGAACCAGACCGTGCCGGTGCCGGGCTGCAGATCCATGCCCACGCTGGCCCGCACGCCACGCGCCAGCACCTCCCGGGCGCTGCCATCGGTGGCCCGCATGCGCACGATGCCGCCGATGCCCAGTTGCTCGTACAGCGCCACCTTGTCGCGCGGCTGCACGTTGTAGGGCTGGCCGAGGGTGATGTAGAGCCAGCCGTCCTCGCTGACGCGGCAGGTGCGGTCGCCATGGTTGGGCCGGGCCTCCTCGGGCGGCACCAGCATCCCCTGGTTCACCACCGTGACCAGCTCCAGCGATGCGTCGGCTCCGGCACGCGACGCACCCACCAGGCGCAGCACCCGGTTGCGCTCGGCCACCACCAGGTCGCCGGCCGGTGTCAGGCACACGCCGTTGGGCGACACCATGCCCAGGCCCGGTGCGAAGGCGCGGACTTCGTCGGCCACACCGTCGCCGTTGCGGTCACTGAGCATCCAGACGGTATCCCGCCGGGTGCCGACGAACACCCGGTCGCCCGCTGGCGCCACCGCCAGGTGGCGGGCGCCGGGTACCAGCGCATAGAGCTCGATCCGGAAGCCCGCTGGCAGGCGGATGCGGCGCAACTGTTCGCGCAGTTGCTGGGCCTTGGCATCCTGCTGCAGGACGCTGGGCTGCGCCGCGTCGGTGGCGGGCACACGCGTTGGCGCCGCCGTGGCGGTTGCGAACAGCACCAGGCCCAACAGACCGACCAGGACGGGGTGGGGCAGGGGAGAAAAGCTCATGGCGCGATTCTCTGCGCGGCACCGCGACCCGGCCCGCCGCGGGGGCTTGCGCCGCTCAAGCCAATTGCGCCCACTGCCACAGTGCGAAGGCTGCCAGCAGCAGTGCCGAGGCCGCGTTGATGCGTCGGCGCCAGGTGTCGTCCAAGGCGTGGCGCAGCCGGCTCACCCCCCAGCTCAAGCCCAGCCACCACAGCGCCGAGCCCAGCCAGACGCCCAGCACCATCAGGGCGGGCGACGGCGGAGCGCCACCAGCTCCGGCCAAGGCACCAAACACCGCGATGAAGGACAGGATGGTGGCCGGGTTCGACAGGGTCAAGGCAAAGGTGCCCCCAAAATGCCGCAACAGGTCGCCTCCTGACGGCAGCGGCGCCGCGCCACTGGACAATGGCGCGCGCCAGGTCTGCCAGGCCAGCCACAGCAGCAGGGCGCCGCCGCCCAGCGCCAGCGGCCCGCGGGCACCCACCAGCCAGGTGATCACCGCCTGTACGCCCCAGGCGCCCAGTGCGCCATAGGCGGCATCGGCGCAGGCGGCGCCCAGTCCGGTGGCCAGGCCGGCAGGCATGCCGCCCTCCAGGGTGCGGCGGATGGTCAACAGTCCGATCGGGCCGACGGGAGCGGCAATGCCCAGGCCGACCAGCACGGCCTGCAGGAAACGGGGATCGGTCAGTGCATCCGTCATCATGACCAGGATGCTAAGTGGGTCAATCGATCCTGGCCAGTCGATTCGTCTGGTCCAACTGCGGCTCTGGCGTATGATTTTCTGGCTTGGAGCTCTCATTACAGAAAGCCATGACATTCGACGTCGATGCCCGTTCCTGGGCCCTGCTGCAGGCGCTGCAGCGCGATGGCCGGGCGCCGCTGAAGGTCCTGGCTGAGGCCTGCGGTCTCAGTGTGGCCGCCACGGCCGAGCGACTCCGGCGGCTGCAGGACGCCGGCGTGGTGCAGGGCGTGCACGCCGAACTCGACCCGGTACGGGTCGGCTATGGCGTGCGGGCGGTGGTGGCGATCCAGGCTCCCCAGCCAGGCAAGCAGCCGCTGCTGGCCTGTCTTCAGGAAATGCCCGAGGTGCTGGAGTGTCACCACGTGACCGGGGCCGATTCATACCTGATGCAGGTGGTGGCCGTGGACCTGGCCCACCTGGAGACGCTGGTGTCGGCGATCAGCCGTTGGGGCGAGACGCGTACTTCGCTGGTCTTCTCGACGCCGATCCGCCGCCGGCCGCTGCAGCCGCCGCGCCGACCTGCCTAGAATCCTGGCCATGACCGAGACCACCAAGCCCGCACTGCCCGACCGCCTGAGCGTCGACCCGAGGAGCCCGCACCACCATGCCGCGGTGTTCGAACACGACATCGGCATCCGATTCAACGGCAAGGAGCGCTTCGATGTCGAGGAGTACTGCCTCAGCGAAGGCTGGGTCAAGGTGCCGGCGGGCAAGACGGTCGACCGCAAGGGCCGGCCGCTGTGCGTCAAGCTGAAGGGGCAGGTCGAGGCCTTCTACCGCTGAGCACGGCGCGTGCTGCAGGCCTTCAGCACGCCAGAGGCCCAGTGGGACGCCTTCCTCATCAGGGCTCAGCTGCTGCTGGCGGGCTGCGTGTTGCTGAGCGTCGTGGTCTGGGTGGCGGGTCGCCGCAGTGCGCTGCGCTGGAGCGCGGGCGAGTCGGCCGTGGTGGCTGTGCTGGTGCTGGCCGGGGGGCTCTGGATCTTCAAGGCCGGCACGCTGGACCGCTTCTGGCAGCTCGAGGCCTCGCGCAGCGGGGTCCGGCTGGCCTACCGTACGGAGGTGCTTGAGTGGCCGGCTGCCGAGGTGGTGCAGGTGCAGTACGGGTTCCGCAGCAAGACCCTGCAGGGTCCCTGCCACCTGGCCCTTCAGACGGCCGATGGTCGGCGCCATGTCAGTGCCGAGCTGCGCTTGTCGCTGCAGGCGTGCAAGGACCTGCGCGCCGAGGTGATGGCGGCCCTGGGCCGCTGAGCAGGCTCAGCGCCGTGGTGGGCCGGCCTCCCCAGCGGCCTGCAGCGCGATCAGCGCCGCGCGCGCATCGCCCTGCACCAGGGTCGCCGAGGCGGCCAGCATCAGGTTGCGGGGCAGCCCGAAATCCTCCACCGTCCAGCCCTGCGGGTCCTGCGCGCCACCCAGTTGCTGCCGCAGTGACCGGGTGTCGGCCAGGTAGGCCCAGACCGGCTTGCCCAGCGCGGTGGCAAATCCCAGTTCGAACGCCGTGCCCGAGTCGGGTTCCTGGCCGCGGAAGTCATTGAGGTTGGCCAGCACCACGTCGGCCTGGCGGATCAGCGCGCAGTTGGCTTCGCAGATCCAGCGAGCCGCCTCGGCACCGGCCAGTCCGGCCGGCAGGGCATGGTCCAGCGGGTACAGGCCACGGTGGCCGAACTCGGCGCACAGCGCCTTCAGGGCCTGGCCGTGGGCCAGCGCATCTGGCCGGAACACGTCGGGTCCGGCCAGGTAGATCGTCATGCCATGCATCGCACCGAGCATAGCGCCCGGTGGCTCAATCGCGTCCGGCCTGCTCGATGGCGGCGGCGATGGCGGACGGATCGGTGAACCAGACCTCGTGACTGCCGCTGCACTCGATGTAGCGGAACAGGCCCAGGCGCTCGGACAGACGCGGGTGCCAGCCCAGGCTCTGCGGCAGCGCACAGTCCATGCGGCAGTTGACATAGCTCTTGGGCAGCAGGCTGGCGGCCATCGGCTGGCTCAGCGTGATCGGGTCCTGGAAGGTCTTGTAGGGGTGCGGGTTGAGACGCTCGAAGGCCTGGGTGGCCAGCGCCAGGTCGGCGTCATTGATGAAGGCCTCACGCCAGACCGGGAAGGGCAGCATGACCGCGCCGCCGGTCTGCGCGGCGATGGCGTCGAACAAGGCGGTGTAGTGCGGTGGCACCAGGTCGTTCAGGCACTCGCCGGGCTGCGGCACGAAGGCATTGACGTAGACCAGGCGGGCGATGCGGTCAGCGGCCAGGTCGGCGACCCGCGAGATCACCATGCCGCCGTAGCTGTGGCCGACCAGGCGCACCTTGTTCAAGGCGTGCTGCTCCAGATAGGCCGTCAGCGATCGTGCGGCCTCTTCCAGGCCGGTGCTGGCGCGGTCATCTCCCGGACGGTTGCCCGCCAGCGTCGGGCAGTGGACGGTGTGGCCGGCGGCGCGCAGATGGGTGGCGGTGGGCTCCATCTCGGCGCCGGTGTGCCAGGCACCATGGACCAGGACGTAGGTGTCGCTCATCGGGGGGTCTCCTTCGGGGTGGGGGTGCAACCGATTCTGGGCCGTTGCGGTGCCCACGACTGGCCGATGGGCCCCAGCCCGCTGGCCGCTGCGTGCCAGCTTCAGCGAG
>JAFLDI010000297.1 GCA_017302485.1 Burkholderiales bacterium
GCTGGCCACGCTGCGCCAGGACGACCGGAGGGCCCGTTGGGGCGGCGAGGAGTTCCTGGTGGGGCGGCCCGGTGCCGACCGGCCCGCGGCGCTGCGCACGGCGCAGCGGCTGCGTGAAGCGGTGGCCGCGGTGCGGGTGGCCAGCGTCCCGGCGCTGCGACCCGCCGCATCCATCGGCTGGGCGATCTGGGCACCGCCGCAGGCGCTGGACCCGGTGATCGCGGCGGCCGACATGGCCCTCTACCGCGCCAAGGCGGCCGGGCGCGATCGCATCGAGCCGGCTACCTGAACGGCGCCAGCAGGCGCTCCAGGGTCGCCACGAAGGGCGTCTGCAGGCTGGGCAGCATGGCCATCAGGCCGATCAGGCCCACGGCCACGGTGACCGGAAAGCCCAGCGCGAAGATGTGCGCCTGCGGCGCCACGCGCGAGACCACCCCCAGCACCAGGTTGACCAGCATCAGCATGGCAATCAGGGGCATGGCGATCCACAGGCCCATGCGAAACACCTCGGCACCCCACTCATGCGGCCGGGTCGCCGCCAGAAAGGCAAAGGGCTGCGGGCCGACCGGAAAGACCTCCAGGCTGCGCACCACCGCCTCGATCACCGTCAGATGGCCGTTGATGACGATGAACAGGAAGGCCACCAGCGTGCCGAAGAAGCGGCTGCTGGCCGTGGCCTGGGTGGCCGAGATCGGGTCAAAGAAGCCGGCGAAGTTCAGGCCCATCTGCAGACCGGCGATCTCACCAGCGAGTTCCACCGCCGACACCACCAGCCGCACCGCGAAGCCCAGCGTCAAGCCGACCATCAGTTGCTGTGCCACCAGCGCCACGGCCAGCGCCGAGTCCAAAGGCACGGGGTCGATCACCGGCAGCATGGGTTGCGCTGCCAGGGCCACCAGAAAGGCCAGGCCGATGCGCACCCGCAGGGGCACCAGTCGCTGACCGATGACAGGCAGCACCTGCAGCAAGGCCAGCACCCGCACGAAGGGCCAGATGATCGGCGTGATCCAGGCCAGGATCTGGGCTTCGCTGAACGAGATCATCGCCGGCGCGGCACGGTGATCAGGTCGCCGCAGTGGCAATCGACATCAGCATCGAGCGCAGGTAGTCGACCAGTGTGGTCATCATCCATGGCCCGGCCACGGCCATCACGGCCACGGCGGCGATCAGCTTGGGCACGAAGCTCAGCGTGGCCTCGTTGATCTGCGTGGCGGCCTGGAAGATGCTGACCAGCACGCCCACCAGCAGCACGGCGCCCAGCATCGGCGCGGCCACGGTGAGCAGGATCAGCAGGCCCTGCTGGCCGATCGTGAAGACGTGTGAGGAATCCATGGCGTCGCTCGGCGTCAAGTGGCAAAACTGGCGGCCAGGGAGCCCAGCAGCAGGTTCCAGCCATCGGCCAGCACGAACAGCATCAGTTTGAAGGGCAGCGCCACCAGCACGGGGGAGAGCATCATCATGCCCAGCGACATCAGCACGCTGGCCACCACCATGTCGATGACCAGGAAGGGAATGAAGATCAGGAAGCCGATCTGGAAGGCGCTCTTGAGCTCGCTGGTGACAAAGGCCGGCACCAGCACCTTGAAGGGCACGTCCTCGCCCTGGATGGCCGGGTCGAGCTTGGCCAGGCGGGCGAACAGCTGCACGTCGGACTGCCGCGTCTGCTTGAGCATGAAGCCCCGCATGGGCACCTCAGCGCGCTTGAGCGCTTCCTCAAAGCCGATCTGGCTGGCCTGGTAGGGCTGCCAGGCGTCGGCGTAGACCTTGTCGATCGTCGGCGACATCACGAAGAAGGTCAGGAACAGGCTCAGGCCGATCACCACCTGGTTGGGCGGTGCCGCCTGCGTTCCCAGCGCCTGTCGCAGCAGCGACAGCACGATGACGATGCGGGTAAAGCCGGTCATCAGCAGCAGCACCGCCGGCAGGAAGCTCAGCGCCGTGAAGAACAGCAGCGTCTGCATCGGCACCGAGAAGCTGGTGCCACCACCGCCCTGTCCCACCAGCAGCGGCAGGTTGGGGCCGGACTGGGCCGAGGCCAGCGCCGGCAGCGCCAGCCAGGCCAGCGTCAGCGCGGACCGGACCGCGGGGAATCGATTCACGCGGCGCTCCCCTGTCCGCCCTGGCGGAAGCGGTCCAGCAGTTGCTGCACCGCGGGGCCCTGCGGACTGCTCAGCAGCGCCGCGCTGCCGGCCGGCGCGTCCAGCGTCAGCAGCGGTGTCACATGGTCCTGGCCGACGCCCAGCACCAGCCAGCGCGCCTGGCCGCCGGTGCCCAGCTCGACCACCACCACTTTCTGGGTGGGCGACAGCGACAGCCCCGCCACGGCGCGCAGCAGGTTGCCCGGACCGGCCGAACCCACACCGGCACGGCGCATCATCCACAGGGCCAGCGGAATGGCCACCAGCACCAGCACGAAGGCCAGGACCGGCCACAGCGCGGAGGTCGAGCTCATGGTCGAAGCGGTGTTCACAGCTTGCTCAGGCGGCGCATGCGCTCGCTGGGGGTGACGATGTCGGTCAGGCGGATGCCGAACTTGTCGTTGACCACCACCACCTCGCCCTGGGCGATCAGGAAGCCGTTGACCAGCACGTCCATCGGCTCGCCGGCCAGCGCGTCGAGCTCGACCACCGAGCCCTGCGCCAGCTGCAGGATGTTCTTGATCGGGATCCGGGTGCGGCCCAGCTCCACCGTGAGCTGGACCGGAATGTCCAGGATCATGTTGATGTCGTTGGGCGCGCCGGCGGCGGCGCCGGCGGGCGAGAAGTTGGCGAAGGAGGCCGGCGCAACCTGATCGGCAGCGGCCGCCACTTCGCTGGCCACCTCATTGCCCCCGGCTGCGCCGGACTCGGCCAATGCCGCTGCCCAGGCATCGGCCATGTCGTCCTGCGACTTGGCTTCTTCAGCTGACATGGTGTTCTCCCAACCAGCCCTGCTGCGGGCCGGTCAACGTGCGTTCGATCTTCACGGCGTAATGGCCGTCCGAGGTGCCGTAGTGGCAGTCGAACACCGGCACGCCATCCACCTTGGCCTTGACCAGCGGTTCGAGGTCCAGCTCGATGAAGTCGCCGGGCTTGAGGGCCAGCAACTGCTCCACCGTGGCCGGTGCGGTGCCCAGCTCGACCACCAGGTCGACCTCGGCGCTCTGGATCTGCTGCTTGAGCAGGTTGACCCAGCGGTGATCGGGCTCGACCGAGTCGCCCTGCATCGACGAGTACAGCACGTCGCGGATCGGCTCGAGGGTCGAGTAGGGAATGCAGAAATGGATCTGGCCCGAGGTCTCGCCGATCTCCAGCGTGAAGCTGGTGGCCACGACGATCTCGCTGGGCGTGGCGATGTTGGCGAACTGCGGCTGCATCTCGCTGCGCTGGTACTCCAGCTCCAGCGGATAGATGCCGCGCCAGGCGCGCTTGTATTCGCCCGAGATGACCTCGACCAGGCGCTCGATCACGCGTTGCTCGGTGGCCGAGAAGTCGCGGCCCTCGATGCGGGTGTGGAACTTGCCGGCGCCGCCGAACAGCGCGTCGATCACCGAGAACACGATGCTCGGATCACACACCAGCAGGCCCGAGCCGCGCAGCGGCCGCACCTGCATGATGTTGAAGTTGGTGGGCACCACGATCTCGCGCAGGAAGGCGCTGTACTTCTGCACCTTGATGCCGCCGATCGAGACCTCCGGGCTGCGCCGGATCAGGTTGAACAGGCCGACGCGGATGTTGCGGGCGAAGCGCTCGCAGATGATCTCCATCGTCGGCATGCGGCCGCGGACGATGCGCTCCTGGCTGGCCAGGTCGTAGTCGCGGATGCCGCCGGTCTGGACTTCCTCCTGCTCGAGCTTCTGGCTTTCGCCGGTGATGCCTTGCAGCAGTGCGTCGACTTCGTCCTGGGAGAGGATCTGCTGGTTCATGGAGAACCGCTCACTCTTGGCTCATTGAATGATGAAAGACGAGAACTGCACGTGCTTGATCGGCGAGTCGTCGATCGAGTCGTAGCGCTTGCGCTTCTTGCCCTTGGGGGCTTCCTCTTCCTCGATCGGCGCCAGCTCGATGCCCATGGGCTGCACGGCCACGCGCAGGATCTCCTCGGCCAGCAGTTCCTTGCCTTCGGCGCCGGCCAGGTCCTGGGCCGACTTGCGTGACAGCAGCAGCAGGATGTTGTTGCGGATCGCCGGCAGGTAGGCCTTGATCTCGTCGCCGGCCTTGGCGTCCTCGACCTGCAGGGTGACGCCGATCTGGGCGAAGCGGTCGGTGTCGCGGTCCGCCAGGTTGACGGTGAAGGGGTCGAGCGGAACGAAGATCGGCAAGGCGTGCTTGTCGTCCTTCTTGTCCTTCTTTTCCTTCTTGGGCTTCTTCTCGACGTGCTCGGCGTGCCCGTCCTCGCCTTCGGCCGCCGCTTCCTCGGCCGCGGCGTTCTTCTTCATCACGAAGAAGGCCGCACCGCCGCCACCCAGCAGCAGCACGGCCACGGCGGCGATGATGATGATCAGCTTCTTCTTGCCCTTCTTGGGCGCGGCCTCGGCGGCATCTGGGGCGGCAGCGGCGGCAGACATGGCGGCTCCTCGGTGACGGTGCGTGCAGGAAGGGCCGGTCCGGCGGACCTGTTGTCCTTCCTCGATACCTGTCGATTATTCGGAGCCGGCCTGCGGGCGAAGGCCGGAAAAGCGGGGGGAAACCGCCCTGGGCCGGATCCCCGCCGCCGCCAGACTCAGGCGTAGAGGTCCAGCAGACCGCGTCGGCGTGCGCCGGCAGGCGCGGGCGCAGTCGCCGGTTCGC
>JAFLDI010000298.1 GCA_017302485.1 Burkholderiales bacterium
GCCGCTGCCCCCTGCACCTGGGGCAGGAAGAGACGCACCCGGAAAGTGCTGCCCGCCCCCGGCTCGCTATGCAGGGTCAGTTCGCCCCCCATCACGTCGGCGAACATCCGGCTGATGGTCAGGCCCAGGCCGGCCCCGCCCGCCCCCTGGGCAGAGGTGCCACGCGAAAAGGGCTCGAAGATGCGCTCCACCTCTTCCCGGGAGATCCCCGGGCCGCTGTCTTCCACCTCGAAGGTGGCCATCTCCATACGATAGGCGACCCGCAGGGCGATGTGGCCACGGGCGGTGAACTTGACCGCATTGCCCAGCAGGTTGATCAGGATCTGGCGCATCCGCTTCTCGTCAGCCCGTACATAGGCGGGCAGCTCGCCGCGGGGCTCGTAGCGAAAGGCCAGCCCCTTGTTGCGGGCCTGCAGCTCGAACATGCCGACGATCTGCGCCAGGAAATCCCGGAAATCCAGGGCTTTCACGTCCAGCGCCAGCTTGCCGCTCTCGATGCGGGCGATGTCCAGCGTGCCCTCGATCAGGCCCAGCAGGTGCTCGCCACCGCGGCGGATCACCTGCACCGCCGGCTGGCGGTGCGGCGGGATGGCCGGGTCGTCGCCCAGCAGCTGCGCGTAGCCCAGGATGCTGTTGAGCGGTGTGCGCAGCTCGTGACTGACCGCGGTGATGTAGCGCGTCTTGGCCTGGTTGGCGGCCTCAGCCTGGCGCTTGGCGGCCTGCAGGGCCAGGTCGGTCTGGCGGTGCGAGTCGATCTCGCGCACCAGGGCCTCGGTCTGGCGCTCGCGCTCCTCCTGCGCCACGGCGCGGCTGCGCTGCGCCAGCACCAGCCACCAGGCCACCACGCCGGCCAGCAGCAGCATGGCGGCGTAGACCTGCCAGTAGCCGTCCTGGGGCGAGCGCGCCAGCCGCACCAGCAAGGCCGCCAGGCCGCCCAGCAGCGGCACCAGCACCGCCATCATCAGCAGGTACTGGCCCAGGCCGGTGTCCACCTGCCCTGCCCAGGCCCGCGGCAGCAGGCGCTGCAGCACGCCGCGCCAGCGCCCCCAGACCGCATCGCTGAAGCGTGGCGCGGGCTTGCAGCGGTCCTGGCAGCGTGCGTCCAGCGTGCAACACAGCGAGCAGATCGGGCCGCCGTAGGCGGGGCAGCCGGCCATGTCGTCGGCCTCGTACTCGCGCTCGCAGACCAGGCAGCGGTGCAGCGCACTGCCCAGGTAACGGCCACCGTCGGCCGCCGGGTCGCGGGCCAGGTAGTAGCGCCCGCGCGTGGTCCAGGCGATGACTGGTGCCGCGCAGAAGGCGGTGACCGCCGCCACCAGCGCCGAGAAGGCCAGCGCCAGCGGGCCGAAGGCGCCCAGGTGGGCGGCGATCGACAAGCCCGAGGCCAGGCCCATCGCGCCCACACCCACCGGGTTGACGTCGTGCAGGTAGGCGCGGCGGAACTCGATGCCCCGGGGGCTCCAGCCCAAGGGCTTGTTGATGACCAGATCGGCCACCACCGCCATCAGCCAGCTGATCGCCAGGTTGGCGAACAGGCCCAGCACCCGCTCCAGCGCCTGGAACACGCTGAGCTCCATCAGCATCAGCGCGATCGCCAGGTTGAAGACCATCCACACCACCCGGCCCGGGTGGCTGTGGGTGGCGCGCGAGAAGAAGTTGGACCAGGCCAGCGAGCCGGCATAGGCGTTGGTGACGTTGATCTTCAGCTGCGACACCACCACGAACACGGCGGTGGCAGCCACCGCCCAGTGGTAGTGGCCCAGCACCTGCTCCCAGGCCAGCAGGTACATCTGGTTCGGATCGACGGCGCGGTCCGGCGGCACCATCTGCTGCAGCGCCAGCCAGGCCAGCAGCGCGCCGCCCAGCATCTTCAGCACGCCGGGGATCACCCAGCCTGGCCCGCCCACCGCCACCGCCAGCCACCAGCGACCGCGCTGGCCAGGCTGCGGCTCGGGCATGAAGCGCAGGTAGTCGACCTGCTCGCCCATCTGGGTGATCAGCGCCAGACCCACGGTGGTGGCGGCGCCGAAGGCCAGCAGGTCGAAGCCCGCATGGCCGCCCTGTCCCATGTAGGCCTGCAGACCCTGCCACCAGTCGGGTTGGGCCTGGAACACCGCCAGGTAGGGCAGCACCAGCATCGCCAGCCACAGCGGCTGGGTCCAGACCTGCAGCCTGGACAGCGCCGTCACGCCATAAGCTACCAGGGGGATCACCACCAGCGCGCACAGCAGATAGCCCCAGGCCGGCGGGATATCGGCCACCAGCTCCAGTGCGTAGGCCATGATCGCCGCCTCGAGGGCGAAGAAGATGAAGGTGAAGCTGGCGTAGATCAGCGAGGTGACGGTGGAACCCAGGTAGCCGAAGCCGGCGCCGCGGGTGAGCAGGTCCATGTCCACGCCGTGGCGCGCGGCATAGACGCTGATCGGCCAGCCCGCCAGGAAGATCGCCAGCCCGGTGGCCAGGATGGCCCAGAAGGCGTTGACGAAGCCGTGCTGCACCAGCAGCGTGGCGCCCACCGCCTCCAGCACCAGGAAGGACGCGGCGCCAAACGCCGTGTTGGCCACGCGCCAGGTGCTCCACTTGCGGAACGAGCGCGGCGTGAAGCGCAGCGCGTAGTCCTCCAGCGTCTCGCTGGCCACCCAGGCGTTGTAGTCGCGGCGGATCGGGATGACCTGCTGCGGGCGGGGGGTGACGGGCGGGGTGGCGGCATCCATGGCAAGCCGCCTGCACCATCAAGAAACGCACCAGCCTGGGCAGTCCGCTGGACAGATGGCATCACCCTTGCTGCAATCAGCCCTGTTGCCCGAACTGCCGATGCCATGGACCTGACCCCCCGCGAGAAGGACAAGCTGCTGATCTTCACCGCCGCGCTGCTGGCCGAACGCCGGCTGGCCCGCGGGCTGAAGCTCAACCACCCCGAGGCGGTGGCGCTGATCAGCGCCGCCATCCTGGAGGGCGCGCGCGACGGCCGCACCGTGGCCGAGCTGATGAGCGCTGGCAAGACCGTGCTCAGCCGCGCCCAGGTGATGGACGGCGTGCCCGAGATGATCCACGACATCCAGGTCGAAGCCACCTTCCCCGACGGCACCAAACTGGTGACCGTGCACCAACCCATTGCCTGACCGCACCATTGCGGTGCCACGGAGCCCTACCATGATTCCAGGTGAACTGCTGACCGATCCCGGCGAGATCGACCTCAACCCCGGCCGCCGCACGCTGACGCTGGTGGTCGAGAACGCCGGCGACCGCCCGATCCAGGTCGGCTCGCACTACCACTTCGCCGAGACCAACGGCGCGCTGCGCTTCGACCGCACGGCCGCGCACGGCATGCGGCTGAACATCGCCAGCGGCACCGCGGTGCGCTTCGAGCCGGGCCAGCAGCGCACGGTGGAACTGGTGGACTACGCAGGCGACCGCGCGGTCTGGGGCTTCCGCGGTCTGGTGCAGGGAGCGCTGTGATGGCGAAGATGGACAAGCGCGCCTATGCCGAGATCTTCGGCCCCACCGTGGGCGACCGCCTGCGCCTGGCCGACACCGCGCTGGTGCTGGAAGTGGAGCAGGACCTCACACTGCGCGCCGGCGGCTACGGTGAAGAGGTCAAGTTCGGCGGTGGCAAGACCGTGCGCGACGGCATGGGCCAGGGCCAGCGCGTCAACGGCCCCGGCGCCGATGAGGCCATGGACTGCGTGGTCACCAACGCGGTGATCGTCGACCACTGGGGCATCGTCAAGGCCGACATCGGCATCAAGGGCAGCCGCATCGCCGCGATCGGCAAGGCCGGCAACCCGGATGTGCAGCCGGGCGTGGACATCGTCATCGGCCCGGGCACCGAAATCATCGCGGGCGAGGGCATGATCGTCACCGCCGGCGGCATCGACACCCACATCCACTTCATCTGCCCGCAGCAGATCGAAGAAGCGCTGATGAGCGGCGTCACCACCATGATCGGCGGCGGCACCGGCCCGGCCACCGGCACCTTCGCCACCACCTGCACGCCCGGCCCCGAGAACATCGAGCGCATGCTGCTGTCGGCCGAGGCCTTTCCGATGAACCTGGGCTTCCTGGGCAAGGGCAACGCCAGCCGCCCCGAGGCGCTGCGCCAGCAGATCGCCGCCGGCGCGATCGGCCTGAAGCTGCACGAGGACTGGGGCACCACGCCGGCCGCCATCGACTGCTGTCTGGGCGTGGCCGAGGAGACCGACACGCAGGTCGCCATCCACACCGACACGCTCAACGAGAGCGGCTTCGTGGAAGACACCATCGCCGCCTTCAAGGGCCGCACCATCCACAGCTTCCACACCGAAGGCGCCGGCGGCGGCCATGCGCCCGACATCATGCGCGTGGTCGGCGAGGCCAATGTGCTGCCCTCGTCCACCAACCCGACGCGCCCGTTCACGGTCAACACCATCGACGAGCACCTGGACATGCTGATGGTGTGCCACCACCTGGACGCCAGCATCGCCGAGGACCTGGCCTTTGCCGAGAGCCGCATCCGCCGCGAGACCATCGCCGCCGAGGACATCCTGCACGACCTCGGCGCGTTCTCGATGATCTCCAGCGACAGCCAGGCGATGGGGCGCGTGGGCGAGGTCATCCTGCGCACCTTCCAGACCGCGCACAAGATGAAACTGCAGCGCGGAAGCCTGCCCGGGGACCCGGCGCGCCACGACAACTCACGGGTCAAGCGCTACCTCGCGAAGGTCACGATCAATCCGGCGATCACCCACGGCATCAGCCGCGA
>JAFLDI010000299.1 GCA_017302485.1 Burkholderiales bacterium
CCGGCGGCCTCAGCCCGCGGGTGCAGGCGGTGGCGGGGCTGCTGGAGGCCGCCGGCTTCGCCGTCAAGCCGGCGCCGCGCATCCAGCAGGAGATCTGGTTCAAGCTGTGGGGCAACATGACGATGAACCCGGTCTCTGCGCTGACCGGCGCGCCCTGCGACCGCATCCTGGACGACCCGCTGGTGCGCGGCTTCTGCAGCGCCGTGATGACCGAGGCGCAGGCGATCGGCGCGCGCATCGGCTGCGGCATCGACCAGGTGCCTGATGACCGCCACGCGATCACCCGCAGCCTGGGCTCATTCAAAACCTCGATGCTGCAGGACGTGGAAGCCGGTCGCGCGATCGAGCTTGATGCGTTGGTGGGCGCAGTGCGCGAAATCGGCCAGCACCTGGGCCTGGCCACGCCCAACATTGACGCCCTGCTGGGCCTGACCCGGCTGATGGCCCGCGAGCGGGGCCTCTACCCCAAGGACGCCGCATGATGCAGATCCCCGCCAACCACTTCCGCAACGCGCTGCGGGACGGCCGCCCGCAGATCGGCTGCTGGGTCGGCTTCGCCGACCCCAACGTCGCCGAGGCGCTGGCCACCTGCGGCTACGACTGGCTGCTGCTCGACGGCGAGCACGCGCCGAACGACCCGCGCACGGTGCTGGCCCAGTTGCGGGCGATGGCACCGTACCCGACACAGGCCATCGTGCGGCCGGTGATCGGCGACGTGGCGCTGATCAAGCAGTACCTGGACGTGGGCGCGCAGACGCTGCTGGTGCCGATGGTCGACACGCCCGAGCAGGCGGCCCTGATGGTGCAGGCCATGCGCTATCCGCCCGAAGGCCTCCGCGGCATGGGCGCGGCGCTGGCGAGGGCCTCGCGCTGGAACCAGGTCGAGCAGTACGTGCACAGGGCCAACGACGAGATGTGCCTGCTGGTGCAGGCCGAGACGGTGCAGGCGGTGCAGCACCTGGCGGCCATTGCCGCGGTGGACGGCGTCGACGGCGTGTTCTTCGGCCCGGCCGACCTGTCGGCCAGCATGGGCTACCGCGGCCAGCCGGGACACCCGGATGTGCAGAAGGTGATCCTGGACGGCATCGCCACCGTGCGTGCTGCCGGCAAGGCGCCAGGCATCCTGGCCACCGACCCGGCGCTGGCGCAGCAGTACCTGGACGCCGGCGCGCTGTTCGTGGCGGTGGCCGTCGACACCTCGATGCTGGTGAGGGCAGCCACCGAGATGGCGCGACGCTTCATGGCCGCGCCGACGCCGCCCGCAGCGGGCGGCGCCTACTGACGCCCAGGGGCTCAGACAGTCATTCCGCCCGACACTTCCAGCACCGCGCCGTTGACATAGCTGGCCTCGTCGCTGGCCAGGAAGGCATAGGCGTTGGCGATCTCGTCGGCGTGGCCCAGGCGCTTGAGGGGCACCTGCTCGCGCATGTGGTCGAGCACCTTGTCGGGCATGCTGGCCAGGATGGGCGTCTCGATGAAGCCCGGCGCCACCGCGTTGACGCGCACGCCCTTGGGGCCCAGCTCGCGGCTCCAGGTCTTGGTGAAGCCGATCACGCCGAACTTGCTGGCGGCGTAATTCGTCTGGCCGAAGTTGCCATAGATGCCCACCACGCTGGAGGCGTTCAGGATCACGCCGGCGCGCTGGTCCACCATGGTGTCCACCACCGCCTGCGCGCAGTGGAAGACGCCGCGCAGGTTGACGTCGATCACCGCGTCGAACTGCGCCAGCGTCATCTTCTGCAGCCGCGCGTCCTGGGTGATGCCGGCGTTGTTGACCAGCACGTCGATGCGGCCGAACTGCGCCTTCACCGCGGCGACCATGGCATCGACCTGGGCGCGGTCGGTGACGTTGACCACGAAGCCGGCGGCCTGGGCGCCCAGACGGCGGCATTCGGCCACCGCCTCGTCCACCGCGGCGGCTTTCATGTCGCAGACGATGACGACCGCTCCCTCGCGGGCGAACTTCAGCGCGGTGGCCAGGCCAATGCCCTGGGCGGCGCCGGTGATGATGCTGACCTTGTCCTTCAAACGCATGGTGGGTGAGTTCTTCTTCAGAGGTTCAGGAAACGGGTGAGCTGGGGCAGGTCCTGGTCGTAGTCGGACAGCGCGTGGTCGCTGCCCTCCAGCAGGCGAATGTGGCAGCTGGCGTAGCGGGTGTGCATCTCGCGCCAGTCCAGCACCTCGTCACCCTGGGCGATGACGACGAAATAGCGCTCGGGACGGGTGATGGCGGCAGGGGCGATCGTGCGCAGCTCGTCCATGTGCTCCAGCCGCACCTCCACCACCTGCGTGGGGTCGTGCCAGGCGGGCTGCTCGCCCAGGTACTTGACCAGGTCGCGGGCCGGGTCGACCGCCGGGTTGAGCAGCACGGCGCGGCAGCCGGTGCGCTCGGCCACCGCGGAGGCGTAGAAGCCGCCCAGCGAGCTGCCAATCACCGCCATGCGCTCCCACGGCCAGTCGGCGATGCCGTCCATGATCTGCTGCATCGCCCCAGCGGGTGAGCCGGGCAACTGCGGGCACCACCAGTGCAGGTCGGGCCGGTGGGCCAGCACCCAGGCGTGGGTCATGCGCGCCTTGGTCGACAGCGGCGAGGACCTGAAACCGTGCAGGTAGAGGATGTGGCTGATCGGCGGCACGTCGGCGTGCCTCAGGCCTTGGCGGCCAGCGCGGCGAGCAGCTTGGCGTGGATGCCGCCGAAGCCGCCATTGCTCATGCACAGCACCTGGTCGCCCGGGCGCGCGGCCTTGACGATGGCCGCCACCATCTTGTCGATCGTGTCCAGCACCACGGCCTGATCGCCCATCGGCGCCAGCGCCTCGGCGGCGTCCCAGCCCAGGTTGCCGCTGTGGCAGAAGGACAGGTCGGCTTCTTCGAGCGCCCAGGGCAGCTGGGCCTTCATCGTGCCCAGCTTCATGGTGTTGCTGCGCGGCTCGAAGGCGGCCAGGATGCGCGATGCGCCCACCTTGCGGCGCAGGCCGTTGACGGTGGTGCGGATCGCGGTGGGGTGGTGGGCGAAGTCGTCGTAGACGGTGACGCCGCCGGCCTCGCCGCGCTTCTCCAGCCGGCGTTTGACGTTCTGGAACGTGGTCAGGCCGGCCGCAGCCACCTCGGGCGCCACGCCCACATGCTCGGCCGCGGCGATCGTGGCCAGGGCATTGAGCTGGTTGTGCTCGCCCAGCAGCGCCCAGTCGACGCGGGCCACCTTCATGGCGCCGCGCAGCACGTCAAAGGCATGGGGCTCGCCGCGGGCGCGCAGTGCGCCAGGCTCTTCCTTCATCGGGCCGAAGCGCACCACCTCGCTCCAGCAGCCGCGCGCCAGCACACGCTGCAGTGATTCTTCACGGGCGTTCACCACCAGCCGGCCGCTGGCCGGCACGGAGCGCACCAGGTGGTGGAACTGGGTCTCGATCGCGGCCAGGTCGGCAAAGATGTCGGCGTGGTCGAACTCAAGGTTGTTCAGCACCGCGGTGCGCGGGCGGTAGTGGACGAACTTGCTGCGCTTGTCAAAGAAGGCGGTGTCGTATTCGTCGGCCTCGATGACAAAGCACCGGCCGCCGCCCAGCCGCGCGCTGATGCCGAAGTTCTGCGGCACACCGCCGACCAGGAAGCCCGGCTGCAGCCCGGCATGCTCCAGCACCCAGGCCAGCATCGAGGTGGTGGTGGTCTTGCCATGCGTGCCGGCCACGGCCAGCACATGGCGGCCCTGCAGCACGTTCTCGGCCAGCCACTGCGGGCCGCTGGTGTAGGGGGCGCCGGCGTCGAGGATGGCCTCCATCAGCGGGTTGCCGCGGGTGACCACGTTGCCCACCACGAAGACGTCGGGCTTGAGCGCCATCTGCTCGGCGCCAAAGCCTTCGATCAGGTCGATACCGAGTGCGCGCAGCTGGTCGCTCATCGGCGGGTAGACGTTGGCATCGCAGCCGGTGACGGTGTGGCCGGCTTCACGCGCCAGCGCGGCAATGCCGCCCATGAAGGTGCCGCAGATGCCGAGGATGTGGATGTGCATGGGGGAGGGCGCGCCGCAGCGGGGCGCGCGCGGGTCAGACGGAGAGAGTTTGCATGCCGGCCCAGTCCTCGCCGGGGGCGAGTCGGGCGGGTTGGCGGATCAGCGCGGCTTCGACGCACAGCATGTGGCGCCAGTCCTCGTCGGGCATGTCGGACAGCTGCTGCACGCCGTCGTCGCCGGGGTTCCAGACCACCACGTCCTCGAAGCCGTCCATGGCCACGCGCACGCGCCGGCCCAGCTCGCGCAGCACCAGGGGCTGGGTGGCGCCGTGGTAGATGCGGTCGATCGCACCGACAAAGGTCAGCACATCGCCCCACTGCTGGCCATCGGCCTTGAGCAGGAAGTCTTCATAGGCGCAGCCCTGCAGGCCCTCGAGCTGGGCGCGCAGCAGCTCGTTGCAGCGCAGGTAGGTGTGCAGCGCAGCGGTGAACTCGAACGCGGTCTCGCCGGTGTTGGTCACGGCCAGCTCGATCTCCAGCGTGTTGCCGCCCACCACGACCGTCAGCTCGGCCTCGAAGCCCTGCTTCCAGTGCACGCGGGTGGCGATGTCGTCGGTGAAGCGCAGCACGCCGATCGCCGCCCCTGCGCGGCGCAGCGATTCCACTGGCTGCCAGGCTCGGGTGCGCACCAGGCCGTGGCGCGGCAGCGGGCCGCGCTCGTTGAACTGCGGAAAGATCACC